>NZ_JBISHB010000036.1:0-232790 GCF_045064175.1 Pseudoalteromonas sp. Ld20 | reverse complement strand
ATGGTTTCATTGAGAATTTCATGTCGATATTCACGAAGAAATACGAAGAGTTTGCCATGTGTTTTTAAACGGCTACAGATTAATTTTTCTTTTTTACTCAATGCTTCAGGGCATTGCCAATGGCGATTATATTTCATGATATGACTACGTTAGCTAAGACACGCTATTTGATCATGAATTGAAGCAAATGTCGATCTGGTTAGAATGTATACTGATCGGTGCTCTAGGTATTAATGTAAAAACTGCTTGGTGTTGGCGGCATCAGTTATTATCTAAACCAAGGCAAGCCTTCAGAGTTTCATGGGATTATTGAAGCCGATGAAACCTTTATAAATGAGTCGGTCAAGAGTAAACGACAATTGGATAGACCAGCTCGCAAATATGGGGTTTATAAGCCATGACATAACCAAAGTGCCCGTTTTGCTTGCATTAGATCGCAACGGTGCAGTTACGCATTGCGTATTAAAAGAAACTCAAGAGAAGAGTTAGAGAAATTTCTAGCGCAGGCATTAACACTTGAGAGTGCATTGAGTACAGATGGCAACCTGCCTTTCGCGCTTGACCATTAACGACTTATAGCGGTATAGATGGTATATACCATATTCAAACACTAAACAACTGGATGGTGCGCTGTGTTTTAGCACTGTAAATATGAGAGATTGATATGGATTATTTAGTTAAACAACTGCTCATTGGTTTGTTATTTTTAATGACTACAATTATGAGTAGTTTTCATTCTTCGGCAACTGCCATTTGGAAAACTGAAGGGTATGGATATGTGTTTGATTTAACGAATCATGTGAAACCACTTGTCTACGATATCAGTGATAATTATTGTCTTTTGAATCATTTTTTAACTGATGAAGCTCAAAGAGATGGTGTAACCATTGATGAAAAAACTAAACAATTAGACTTTGATAAGTTATTCCCTCTATCTGTCACAAAGCTCGATGTATTACCAAAAACTTGTACTTCTAATGAGCTAAATGGCTTTCAAAGCAATAGCTATGTATTCAATAGTCGTCAGGTATTAAGAGTTGTATTAGACAGCTTTTCTTATCATTACGCATTTACTGAAGAAAAAGAGCTAAACTGGAAGGCATTGAAGTCACGGTGGCTCCAACGCGCAGATAACAATACAACCCCTGATGAACTACAACAAATCATTGACGAATTTCTTGAATATATCAGAGATGGTCATGCGATATTGATTGATGGCTCTTTAAATAGGCTAAGCCATTACTCACCGAGAAAGTCTGCTTCAGAAATAAGACTGAAAGAATATCTAGTTGAAAACTCTGAGTTTTCGGATATTTCACAAGTTTACAGGTATATCTATCGGCAATGGATAAAAAATGTAGAATCCTATTTTTCTACCAACAAACCTGCACAATATCTAGCGGATAATTTCCTTATTGCAAAACTCAAAGGTGGTGGTTCGTACTTTAGAGTCGAAAGTTTCGATGCACATGAAACACAGGAAGTAATGCAAAAGATAACGCCACACTTTAATCGCTCTAAAGGAGTGATTATAGACCTTAGGGATAGTTCTGGCGGAAGTGATTTAGTCGCTTTACAAATAATGTCCTACCTTATAGATAAACCACTTCGAATTGGCACTAAAAGCTTCAAAGTTCCAACTGGCATGAGTGAAAAGAAAGGCATACTTGTTTCCCCCGCATACATTAAACCTTTCGTTGGTAAAATTGTTGTGATTACCAGTCACCTCACGCCAAGTGCTGCAGAGGTGTTTTTAATAGCATTAAAGGCGAGGAATAATGTGATATTCATCGGTGAAAATAGTTATGGAGCCTTAAGTGATGCGTTGATAAAAGCACTACCAAATGGTTGGGGGATTACGTTATCTAATGAGTTTTATGCCGACAGTGAAGGGCAAAGCTATGAATTTGTCGGAGTTCCTGTGGAGCATGCATTTGAGTTTCCTAACATCAAAGATATTAAGGAGAGTAAAGACTCTGCGTTGGAATATGCAATAAAACTTTTAGATGAACAACCCGATAGAAATTAATTTAAGTTGAGATGCAGTTAACAATTGATCAATTGCGTAATATTCAATTACCAACATAGAAAAGGTTCAGCGCCATATAAAAGCTGTGGTTGGAAATGGTAGCCTAATAATATTAGGCTTTAATTACATATTGTGAATTAAGTAGCTTAAAACTACAGTTATATAAGCTAGATAATTGCTATTTTATTCATTAACATGCGTAACATTTTTTTTGGATCGGGGGTTGTTTGATTCAAACCTGAAATAATTGTCATAAAATAACAATCCATCATTACAGACGCTTTAATGTCATCAAATTGAGGTTGTTCACTAAATAGTAGTGCTTTAAAGTCATTTATTTGCAGCTCAAAAAACTCAGTTTGCCAAATCATATCGCTAATTAGTATTTTACTAAATTCAATATTACTACAATAAAATTCAAATAACGGTTGGGCGTAATGATGTAATTTCAATCGAGGTGAATGTTGAACATCGGTCTCTTTTGACTGCATGATTATTGTGCCTATCTGCTGATGCATACCAGCTTTAAGTAGGTCAATTTTGTTTTCAAAATGACTAAATACCGTGCCGGTTGCAACACCTGCATTATTAGCTATTTGCCGTGTAGATGTTTGCTCATAGCCTTGATTTAAAAATAAGAGCCAAGCAGAATCTAAAATTTTATGCCGTGTTATATTTTTTTTATTCATTTATTTCATTACTTTATTTGTTTTTTAGAGTGACTTAAATTACATAGCTTGATTTATTGAGCGCGCTCAATTATATTTATGAGCGCGCTCAATAAAAGGGAAGCAAAATGAATTTTTTCAAACGTGTTATCGGTTATGTTTTATTTTTACCATTCATCGGTTTTTATTCTTACATGTTAGGCCCGTTACTTAAAGGTATATTGATCCCTGGTGGCTTGATCATGCTGTGGCTTATTTTAGGCCCAAAAGAGGGGTATCTTGCCTTAAAAAAAGCGTTTATAACAAAATGATTATTTAGCCCTTCATCTTGTTCGCCTGTTTTAAGTGTAGTCACTGTGCTTACTTATAATAAAGATGTGACTTGTTATCTATTTTTTGATACGTTTTGTGAACTCTAAAATCTCATTACAAAGAACGAATGAAAATAAATAAAAGTCATATAATTACTTTTTGTTTAGTCATTGCATTGGTGGGAGTGATTACACTTACTGCGCGTTATAATGATCATTATGTATCCTCCTTTATGGATATTACAATAGAATCTAATGTATTGAATGAGTCAAGAAAGGTATTTATTCGATTACCTGAGAATTTTGATTCAAATAAAGCTTACCCGTTAATTATCAGGACTGATGGTAATTTTAACTTAACAAAATGGGATGCTGTGCTTAACGAACACACTAAAAATGGAGTTATATTAGTGTCAATTCCAAATCAATTTTGGGAATTCACACGTAATAGAGATTTAGTGCCGCCATATGCTCGACAAGATGTAAATACTGATGCTAGACCTGAGGCGAATTTTGAAGCGCGAGGTGAGGCTGATAAATTTTTACAATTTATTGAAATTGAATTACTCCCTTACCTGTCTTCAAATTATAAGCTAACAGATGATCGTATCTTAAGTGGTTTTTCAGCAGGCGGTAGTTTTGTACTTTACACATTGCATACAAAACCAGAGCTTTTTAATGGTTATTTCGCGTTTAGCCCTGCTGCGTGGTATGACGATATGACTGTTGTAAAACACTTTACTGATTTTTTACAAACATCGTTACACGAGTTACATCGGCCAACTTATTTGTACATTTCAGTTGGTGGGGCTGAGCATCCACTAATGCTTAATGCGTTTAATAAGCTTGAAGATACATTAACAGTAAATAGAAATGACCGCCTTGAGTGGCACAGCACCATAAATGCACATGCAGAGCATTCTGAGAACCCAGCATTAAGCGTCGAAAGTGCGCTAACTCGCTATAATAAATTTATAGAAAAATGACGCGTATATGCAAAGTATTGAACAGAAAACTCCTTATTAGTATCACACACGAAAAAGAACACATCATACATTTTTTTGATAATCGTAATCTCAACAAAGGTGCAAGGCTCATTAATAATTACCAAAGGAAAGTTTACTTCAGGAGTATGTTTACTTTCATTATTTCTATGGCTACAACGATTAAAAGAACTAAAGAAAAGAGTGTGGATCAGTAAAGTCAGAAATAAGCAGAACATGTAAGCTCTGCTTATTTAAATTTTATAAAGTATAGTTAAACCCAAATGCTATACCATCATCTTCAGATTGCTCCATTGAAGCTTGTTGTTGTTTATTGCTACTTGTAAAATCGCTAAAGTCTTTACGCGCTTCAATATATACAATTGTGTCTTCATCGAAAAGGTAGTGCAAACCAGCCACCGCAAACTGACGCTTAAATACATCGTTTGGGTCGGCATTGAAGTTTGGTTGAATTACGTAGTCAGCACCTGCATTAAATACGTTGTAGGCTACAAATGGTCTAAAGTCGTTATCAAACCTGTAAGAGACAAAAGTCTCAACACCAATAGCATCTTTGATTAACCGACCTAAATTATCAGTGTCGTGATTTTTATTTTTATTTATATTTGCTGCAACATAAAGGCCGCGAGAACTGATTTTACCAAAGGTAATACCTGCACCATATATTAAGTCAACGACTGACTTATTTTGACCATCTCCGTAGGCAATATTAAATTCACCACGGTTGACACCTGCGGTAAGTTTTATCTTATTTGTCATTGAGTAGGTCAGCGCAGCGCCGTAAGTTGAATTAAATTCTACCTTTTGGGCCGCTGTATTACCTGAATTCCACAGATCTTCACATGCTGATTGTGATATTGCGTCAATATCACAGGTATAAAAGTTATCATTTTTCAATTGTACTTGTGTGGCAATACTAAAATCACCAAATGTGTTTCGGTATTGCAGTAGCTTGTCACCTCGACCGGTGCCATTTACAGCGCCATCGTCTTTATTATATGTATATACACCGGCGGCATTTCCGTCCCAAACAAGGCTGTAGTTGGTACTATAAACAACGTCATACCAAGCTCCCCACTGTTTACCAAGAGTCAGCTGACCATATTTTTCATGTGCTAAGCCCACATAACCCAATCGGTTATATAAAAACTCATCTTGAATTGATTCAAAGCGGTTATTATAAATAATGTCGCTACTGCCAACAGGGTTTACTCCCCATTCAAGTAAGGCTAACGCCGTCCATTCATCGTTTAGTTCTCTACTGAAATCAAAATTAATTCGTGATGCACCATTTACAATTTCTGTTTGCCCTTGCGTATTAATAACGCGCGCATCGATAAACCCACCTATGGTAACGGTATTTTTATCATCCTTATAAATTTCGATAGCATAGAGATTTGGCGTAATTAAAATACTCGTGAGAGTAGCGGCAACTAATATTTTCTTCATGCGGTACTGCCTTGTTTAAATTATTTCATATTGTGTGTTTAGCGGCGAAGACTAACAAAGCTCTATTTGGGTCTAAAGTGAAAAAAAATCATTTAAAAAGCATGGAGGAAATTTAACTGTAAATTAATCGTAAACAGGGTTTTAAGTTCGCTAAAACTCATTAAAATAGCAGTTCTTTTGGGTTGGTTTTATTTAATAATAATGCTACTCAGGCTTTTGCTATTACACTAATAATTCATAGAAAAATTGCGTTATTTAGTTTAAACTCCAGCCAATTTTATTCCTTTGTTTTCCCCTTGGAGGGTAGCGCTATCATTAGTACAGCTAACATCACCATGCAATTTGGTGCTAAACCATTATTTGATAATATTTCAGCTAAATTTGGCGAAGGAAACCGTTATGGTTTAATCGGCGCTAATGGTTGTGGTAAATCAACATTTATGAAAATTTTAAGTGGTGAGCTTGAACCATCAGCTGGCAATGTAAGCACTGATCCAAACGAACGTGTCGCTAAACTTAATCAAGACCAGTTTGCCTATGAAGAATACTCAGTAATCGATACTGTGATCATGGGCCATAAGGAATTGTGGGAAATAAAACAAGAGCGTGACCGCATTTACGGCTTGCCAGAAATGAGCGAAGCCGATGGTATGAAAGTTGCCGATCTTGAAACAGAATTTGCTGAAATGGATGGTTATTCTGCTGAATCAAAAGCGGGTGAATTACTTTTAGGTGTTGGTATTGCGACTGAGCAACACTACGGTCCTATGTCTGAAATTGCGCCGGGCTTTAAGCTACGCGTGCTATTGGCTCAGGTATTATTTTCAGATCCAGATATTATGCTACTTGATGAGCCTACCAATAACTTGGATATTTACACTATCAAGTGGCTTGAAGACGTTTTAAACCAACGTGACTGTACAATGATCATCATCTCGCATGACCGTCATTTCTTAAACTCAGTGTGTACACACATGGCCGATATTGACTACGGTGAATTACGCATTTACCCAGGCAACTATGATGAGTACATGTTTGCAGCAACACAAGCCCGCGAACGTTTACTAAGTGAAAACGCTAAAAAGAAAAATCAAATTGCAGAACTTCAACAGTTTGTTTCTCGTTTCTCTGCGAATGCATCTAAAGCTAAGCAAGCAACTTCGCGTGCTAAGCGCATTGATAAAATTCAGTTAGATGAAGTTAAAGCATCATCGCGCCAAACCCCATTTATTCGTTTTGAGCAAGAAAAACAATTATTCCGTAATGCATTAGAAATGACAAATCTTGGCCAAGGTTTTGACGACATGCTTTTCACCGACCTTGAAGGCTTAGTTGAAGTTGGCGAACGAATTGCGATTATTGGTGAAAACGGTGTGGGTAAAACAACACTTTTAAATACGCTGGCAGGGCGCTTAGCACCTAAACAAGGTGAGTTTAAGTGGTCTGAAAATCACAATATAGGGTATTACGCGCAAGATCATGCTGATGAGTTTGATACAGATCTCAATTTGTTTCAGTGGATGGAGCAATGGCAACAAGAAGGTGACGATGAGCAAGTTGTTCGTAGTTTCTTAGGCCGTATGTTATTTTCACAAAATGACATAACTAAATCTGTTAAAGTTATCTCTGGTGGTGAGCAAGGTCGAATGCTGTTTGGCAAGATTATGATGCATAAGCCAAACATCCTATTAATGGATGAACCAACTAACCACATGGATATGGAATCAATTGAAGCGCTCAACCTTGCGCTTGAAGCATATGAAGGTACGTTATTATTCGTATCCCACGACCGTCAATTTGTATCATCTGTTGCTACACGTATCTGGGAAGTTAAAGACGGTAAAATAATTGATTTCAGAGGCACTTATTCTGAATACTTAGCGAGTAAAGAAAGCTAAATTTTAATTCGTTCAAAAAAGCCATGCCTGTCATGGCTTTTTTGTTTTTTGATACTTGCAATTTAGCCATTAATAAACAGGCCTGCAGAAAGATTACATTCCACGTTTCCCATAGCTTAATAGTCAGCGTGACTTCGCAATAATGGCGATCCCTTTTAAGGAGTAATAACGCAGAAAGTAAGTGCCCGTGAAGCGCCCTCGAATTGGTTTAAAAGCTGTTTGTACTACGTTACCGATTTTAAAAGATCACAGTCATTATTTGCTTCAATGCCTTGCTTAAATCGCTTTTAATGCTAACGACACTCGCATCTTGATGTGGCTTGGGTATATAATACGTGCCATAAATGCGGACATAAGTCCGCTATTAGTACAAAACTATTACTGAGGAGTATTTATGAGTGTTGTTGGCATTATTATGGGTTCCAAATCAGATTGGCCAACTATGGAACACGCAGCGATTATGCTAGATAAGTTTGGCATTGCATACGAGACTAAAGTTGTTTCTGCGCATCGCACTCCTCAACTGCTTGCTGATTATGCAAGTTCTGCGGCAGAGCGCGGAATTAAAGTTATTATCGCTGGTGCTGGCGGTGCTGCGCATTTACCTGGTATGGCTGCGGCCTTTACCTCGTTACCAGTATTAGGTGTTCCTGTGAAATCAAAAACACTCAATGGGGTAGACTCATTATTATCTATTTGTCAGATGCCAAAAGGCGTTGCAGTGGGTACTTTAGCCATAGGTGATGCCGGTGCTGCAAATGCAGGTTTATTAGCCGCACAAATTTTAGGGTGTCATCAACCTGAGATGTTTGCAAAAATCGAAGCGTTTCGTAAAGAACAAACTGAAACAATTTTAGCTAATCCGAACCCAGCAGAGTAATATGACTATTTTAATTTTAGGTGCAGGTCAGTTAGCACGCATGATGTGTTTAGCGGGTGCACCACTTAATTTAAATGTGGTTGCTTACGATGTCGGTAGCCAAAAAGTTGTTCATCCATTAACGGGTGAAGTTTATACCACAACATTAACTCAAGCAATTGATCAAGCAGATGCAATTACTGCTGAGTTTGAACATATCCCTGATGACGTACTTACATTATGCTGTGCAAGCAATAAGTTTTACCCAGGTAAAGCCGCCATTAAAACAGGGGGCGATCGTGCTCTTGAAAAAGCATTGCTTAGTAAAACATCTGTAAAATGTGCGCCTTATCAGTTAATAACAGAAAAAGCTCATCTAGAACAAGCCGTTATTGCTTTAGGCAAACCGTTAGTGATTAAAACGTGTCAAGCTGGCTATGATGGGAAAGGTCAATGGCGATTAAAGTCAGATGAGCAAATCGAACAAATTTGGTCTGAAATGGCTGACTTTATAGCATCAGGGACCGATATAGCGCCGCATTCTATTATCGCTGAGCAAATGATCCCTTTTGATCGCGAAGTATCGATTATTGGTGCGCGAGACAAAAGCGGTAATACCGTTATTTATCCGTTAACTGAAAATCAGCACACCAATGGTGTACTAACATTATCAATTGCTGGGAAAGAGAAGACGACTATCCAACAGCAAGCTGAAGATGCCTTTAACAAATTAGCGACTGAGCTTGATTATGTTGGTGTATTAGCTATTGAGTTCTTTGATGTTGACGGTCAATTACTTGTGAATGAAATTGCCCCACGTGTTCATAATTCTGGTCATTGGACACAACAAGGTACACACAGCAGTCAATTTGAAAATCATATGCGTGCCGTTGCAGGATTACCACTTGGTAATACGCAATTACAACGAGTCACTGCAATGATAAACGTATTAGGTCAAGCCGCTATACCTACGCAGGTACTCAGCGTACCCGATGTAACAAGCCACTGGTATGGGAAAACTGCGAAACCAGGTAGAAAAATGGGTCATATAAATGTCTCAGCAGCAACCCTCCATGAGCTAGGGGAGCGCTTAGCGGAGCTCTCAGAGCATCTTCCTGAGGAAGATTATCCCGGAGTGCTTGCCACCAGCACCGCGCTGATTTTAAATTAGTTATAAGCCGAGTTTATCTCGGCTTTTTTAATAGTACCTAAAAAAGGATGTTGCCAATGATAAGCGCTAGGTATCGAGCCATTGTATTTGCTTTTTTTATGGCATTGTTTATGTCTGGTTTTATGTCGTTAGTTATTCCAATTTTTAATGTTGGCATAATTGATACTATTATATCTGTGTGGCTAAAAGCGTGGATCTTTGCATTTTGTATCGCGTTTCCAACTGTTACATTTGTAGCCCCAATGGTTGATAAGCTTACCGCTAAGTTAGTACGTCCATAGGATTGAAATGTCTTTATCAAACACGATAACACAACCTTTGTACCTTATTTTACTTGCTCTGTGTATTACACCTTGGGTTGGTGCTGGCAGTGCTCTTATTATTGGCGCGGCTTTCGCCATATTTTTAGGAAACCCTTTCGCCGACTTATCTCAAAAAGCCAGTAAGTGGATGTTAAAAGCGGCGGTTGTTGGCCTGGGTTTTGCCGTTGATTTTAACCAAGTAATAGAAGTGGGGCGAAGCTCACTTGTATTAACAATAGTCAGTATCACCGCGATTATTGGATTAGGTGAAATTTTAACACAAGTTTTTAAACTTAATCGTAATACCGGCGTGCTAATATCCTTTGGCACGGCAATTTGCGGCGGTAGCGCCATTGCCGCTATGGCGCCAGTTATAAAAGCAAAAGATCATGAAGTTGCCGTTGCCCTTGGGGTGGTATTTTTGCTTAATGGCGTTGGGCTATTGTTATTTCCCAGTATCGGCCATTATTTTAACCTAAGCCAAGAACAATTTGGATTGTGGGCTGCTTTAGCTATTCATGATACTAGTAGCGTAGTGGGTGCATCGGCTACGTATGGTGCAGTTGCACTGAGCATTGCCACTACAGTCAAGCTTACTCGTGCAATGTGGATCATTCCGTATACCACATTAGCAGGGGTATTTTGGCGCTCAGAAGAAAAAGCCAGCATTCCTTTATTTATCATCGGCTTTTTAGCCGCTGCATTGATCAACACCTATTTACCGCAATTTTCAGAGGCCTGGCAACTTATCAATAGTGCGGCAAAACAAGTATTAGTGATGACTTTATTTTTAATTGGCAGTGGGTTATCGCTTGCAGTATTAAAGCAAGCAGGACTTAAGCCCTTTATAATGGCGACATTTTTGTGGATAGTGGTAAGCAGTGTCATTTTATTATTAATTTTAGATGGATTCATATAATGAATAGTAAGGTTTTTATGGCTGCGATTAGTAGTGTGTTACTACTTGCGGGTACTTCTGGCGCAGCGTTTGCTGCAGACACATTACGCGTTGCAACGTTTAATGTGAGTATGGATGCGACAAATTATACCAAACAAGGTGAACAAGTTAACCCAAATGCATTAATTGAAGCGCTGCAAAATAACCACCCACAAATTAAAAATATTGCCGAAATTATCCAACGTGTTCGCCCTGATATTTTACTCCTCAATGAGTTTGATTATGTGGCTAAAGAGCAAGGCATTGAATACTTTAAGGCGCATTATTTAACTAAAAGCCAAAACAAACAACCTGCTATTAATTACCCTTATACCTACATAGCACCGGTTAACACCGGGTTAAAAACGCCGTTCGACCTTGATAATGATGGGCAGGTTACAGGTGTAAAAGGCGATGCGTATGGCTTTGGTTTGTTTGAAGGCCATTATGGTATGGCTGTGCTGTCACGTTATCCAATCGATTTTGATAACATTCGTACTCTTCAAAATTTCAAGAATAAAGATATGCCTGGTGCTCAAATGCCTGTAGATCCAGTAACAGGTGAGAATTGGTATAACAATGAAGAATGGCAAGCGCTACGTGTAAGCTCAAAGTCATTTTGGGATATTCCCGTTAAAATAAAAGGCAACACACTTCATGTTATTGCTTCACACCCAACACCACCGGTGTTTGATGGCGCTGAAGATCGAAACGGTAAACGTAATCACGATGAAATACGCTTAATAAAAGACTATGTTGCCAACGCAAACTATTTATACGATGACAAAGGCGTAAAAGGGGGGTTAGCTGCGCAATCGCGCTTTGTTATTGTTGGTGACTTAAATGCCGCACCTGAGGGCGATAAAAAACGCCCAGATACGACAAATCAGTTACTAAAAAACCCGTTGATCAATAGCCAATTTGTACCTCACAGTAAAGGGGCTAAAACCAGTTACCCACAAAAGTACGGTGCTGCGTACACAGCTTATTGGCAAGCGCGGGTTGATTATGTATTACCATCTACCTATGGATTAGATGTAGTGGATGGCGGTGTCTTTTGGCCTGTAAAAAACAGCGAATTGTATCGGCTTATTAAAGACCGCAATGCATCATCAGATCATCGTATGGTCTGGCTAAATATTTCAATGAAGTAATTGAACAGCAAAGTTGTGTTGTTTATCTAAAAAAATTGCTATTACATAGGTGCTTCTGATTAAATTAGGTTAATTATAATAACCTTACAGAAGCACTATGACTTTTAAATCTTCTACTCAAAAAACCTTAGTTGCACTTGCCGTAGCATCTAGCTTTATGCTTTCAGGTTGTCAATCAACAGCATCACAAGCACCTATTACAAAAACAGTAGCCCCAAGTGTTGTCGTAACCCCACAAGATACTGGCTCAACAGCTATTACACTAGAGCAAGCAATGGCTCATCCTGATTGGTTAGGGCGTCAACCTGAGCGTGCATATTGGTCTGCAGATTCAAGCACTATTTTTTATGCGCGTAAGCAACAAGGTAATGAATTACGAGATGTCTTTAGTCAAAGTGCGACATCGCAAACAGCAGAGCAAGTTGCCTTAAGTGCACATCATACACTTGGCACTAAAAATGCGGTTTATTCAAATGATAAGAAATTGCAAGCGTACACATTTGAAGGCAATGTATTTGTAAAAAATGTTCAAACGGGTGCTATAAAACAGGTTACTCACAGTAGTGCCAGAGAGTCTAATTTACAATTTTTGAATGACGGCGCACTTGTTTATCGACAAGGCACCACTTTTAATAAAGTTGATTTAGCTACAGGTATTACAAGTGAACTTGCGAATATTAAGCTAAGTGATAAACCCAAAGGTGTAGAAGCGCCTGCTACATATATAGCAAAAGAGCAGCATAAACTAATTGATTATGTCTCTTTGATGCATAAAAACAAGCAAGACAAGCAAACTCGTAATGAGCAGTTAACAAAACAAAACACCTCTATTGCCAATGCCCAATTTTATTTAGGTAAAGGCAAAACACTGGTAAATGCGCAGTTATCACCAAATGGTCAAGCCATCCTTGCGGTTATTAAAGATCAAAAATCATGGCGCGATGACGCTGATATAATGCCTAACTACATTGGTGACGATGGCACAATTAAAGCTGAGAAAGTACGCAGACGTGTAGCAGATGAAAAATCAGCAGGCTCTGAACTTATTTATATTGATTTAACCGACAATAGCCAAAAAACAATTTCAATGACGAGCCTTCCTGGGTTTGATGAAGACGTGCTAGCCTCTGTAAAAACAGAAAACTATGCCCGTGATGGTAAAACGTATAAATCAGAAAAAGCACCGCGTGATATAAACCTAATGATGGATTGGGGCTGGGATCAAGGCGCAATAGTATGGAATGATACAGGCGATCAAGTCGCTGTTATGCTTGAAGCGTGGGATAACAAAGATCGTTGGCTAGCGACCGTTAATGTGGACGAAGCCAAACTTGTATCGCAGCATCGTCTTCATGATGATGCCTGGGTTAATTACACGTATAATGATTTTGGTTGGTTAAATAACTCAGACACCTTGTATTATTTATCTGAAGAGTCAGGCTATAGCCATATTTATAAAAAGCCGCTTACAGGTAAGGCTACTGAGCTTACAAAGGGTAACTTTGTTGTTTCAAATCTAACACTCACTGATGACAATAGCGCTATATATTATAAAGCGAATGTTGAACACCCAGGGTTATACGAGATTTACAAAGTAAATGTTGAATCAGGCCAATCAGAGCAAGTCACTAACCTTGATGGGATGACCGATTATCAATTAAGTCCAGATCAAACTAAACTGTTGCTAACACATTCAAAAATTATGCAACCGGCCGAGCTTTATGTAGCACCGGCAAAAGCTAACACTCAAGCTACACGTTTAACTAATACTGTATCTGAAGAGTTTTTAGCTAAAAAACTCATTGCACCTAAAATCATTGCAGTCCCATCGAGTCATACTCAACAACCTATTTATGCAAAAGTATATTACCCAGCGGATTACGTAGAGGGCGAAAGCGGCCAAAACCGTAAAGCAGTCATCTTCAACCATGGTGCTGGCTATTTACAAAATTCACACATGGGTTGGTCAGGTTACTTTCGTGAATTTATGTTCCACTCGCTACTCGCCTCTGAAGGGTATGTGGTAATGGACATGGATTACAGGGCGTCAAAAGGTTATGGCCGTGATTGGCGTACCGCTATTTATCGTCAGATGGGCACACCAGAAATTCAAGATTTAGCCGATGGTGTAAGCTGGATGGCTGACAATGCGAATGTTGATACAGCCGCTGTAGGTACTTATGGTGGGTCATATGGTGGTTTTATGACCTTTATGGCATTATTTACTCAGCCTGATTTATTTCAAGCGGGTGCAGCGCTTCGCCCTGTAACTGATTGGGCACATTATAACGGACCTTATACGTCAAATATCTTAAACCACCCAGATGTAGATCCAATCGCATATGAGCGCAGTTCACCAATTTATTTTGCTGAGGGCCTAAAAAACCGCTTATTGATCAATGCCCCAATGGTTGATGACAACGTGTTCTTTCAAGATGTGGTACGTGTTGTACAGCGTATGATAGAACTTGAAAAAGAAAACTTTGAAACAGCCATTTACCCAGTTGAGCCGCATGGTTTTAGACAACCATCAAGTTGGTTAGATGAGTATCGCCGTATTTACAAAATGTTTAAAGAGACTCTTTAATCACAGTCTGTAAATAAAAAATAACGCCAAGTTTATGCTTGGCGTTTTTTTATTAACTTAAAAATTAGCGGTATAGCTAATAACACGCCTCCAATTGCACCAATGAGATGTGCATCAATAGCCACATTAGAGGCAATAAGTTCACTTACTTGTGCACTAGGACCTTCAAGTTGTTCAAATAATATTTTTGCCCAAATACCAAAGAATAATAGCCATCCCGTCTTCATTCCAACGGTAATGTCTTTTATAGCACCCCACACAATAACCCCGTGCAGTAATGCACTTAACCCTGTATAGATTTCAATATCAGGGCAAAAATAGTAAATACATATACCACACCATGTGGCGAGAACAATTGTATGTGCACCATATACAAGCGGTTTTGTGTGTTCAGCATGCAATGCCCAAATTAAAATGATACCGGCGCAATTTAATCCTAAATGTGCCCAATTAGTATGTACATATTGACTACTTATTAAACGCCACACTTGGCCTTGTTCAATTAATTGGCGATTAAACTCTAAGGAATCATTGAGGCTAAATAAAGCAAAAAGTGCACTTAGTACCATTAAACACAGAGGCGGTAATATATAGCGGGGTTGAATTGGCAAATTGACCATTTTATTCTTATTTTTTACATAATATTTTGCATATTGTGCCCGTTTAACTTTAAGATGCCAAATATCTCAATGCAATTAAGCTTTTTTATGTTTTCACACGCCTATACCAGTATCATTTTTAGTTTAACGTTATTAACACTGCCTGTTTTTGCAAGCCAATTACCCCCAGAAATACGTGAGCCAGAAGCTGCTACTGGACTTGAGCAAAAACAACACGTTGTTGGTGATGAATATATGATTGCAGCCGCAAATCCATATGCAACACAAGCGGGTCAAACAATATTAGCAAGCGGTGGGAGTGCGGTTGATGCCGCTATAGCAACACAATTGGTATTAACACTTGTTGAGCCACAATCGTCTGGTATTGGTGGTGGGGCATTTTTACTTCATTACGACAAACAAAAGAATGCGTTAACAACATTTGATGGTAGAGAAACAGCACCAAGCAATGCAGACGAATCGCTGTTTTTAGATAAAGATGGTAAAGCTGCATCATGGATTGATGCAGTCGTTGGAGGGCGTTCAGTAGGTGTGCCAGGTGTATTACATGCATTGGCTCAAGCCCACAAAGAACACGGCAACCTTGAATGGGCTGCACTTTTTAAGCCTGCCATTGAACTTGCAGAACACGGTTTTATTGTATCACCGCGGTTGCATGCGTTATTAGTGAAACAGATAAACCCTGGTGTGACCAAGCTTCCTGCGATCCGAGATTACTTTTTCCCAGATGGTAAGCCTTTGGCAGCAGGTGTGCTAAAAACCAACCAACCCTTAGCTGATCTATATAAAGAGATAGCCAGTAAGGGGATCGATGCTTTTTACAAAGGCGATAACGCGATAAAAATGGTGGATGCGGTACAGCATTCAGTCGTAGCACCCGGTACGCTCGCATTAACTGATTTAGCTAATTATAAAAGTAAACAACGTGATGCGGTTTGTACGCCATATCACGAATACAACGTCTGCTCTATGGCACCACCAAGCAGTGGTGGTGTTGCTGTATTACAAATACTTGCATTACTTGAAGACAAAAATATGCGCCAATACCAGCCTAATTCGGCCAAAGCGATTCATTACTTTAGCCAAGCATCTCGATTAGCCTTTGCTGATCGTAATGTATATATGGGGGATCCTGACTTTGCAGACATTCCCACTCGTGAGCTACTTGCTCATAGTTACGTGAGTCAACGAGCAACATTAATTACAGAACATGATAAAAAAGCAGAAGCAGGTCAGCCCCGTCCATTACTAAGTTACGCACAAGATGATGCTTACGAGTTACCTTCAACCACTCATGTATCAATTGTGGATGCAAAAGGTAATGCCGTTTCAATGACCAGTTCGATAGAAATGGCATTTGGTTCAACGGTCATGGTTAACGGGTTTATATTAAATAATCAGCTTACTGACTTTGCATTGTCACCCTACAAAAATGGCATGCTATTAGCAAATAGAGTTGAGGCAGGTAAACGACCTCGAAGCTCAATGTCGCCAGTGATGGTTTTTAATAAAGACGGCAGTTTACGTTTAGTTGTAGGCTCACCGGGGGGAAGTCGTATCATAAATTATGTAGCGCATGTTGTAATTGGCGTACTTGATTGGCAATTAACCGCGCAACAAGCAATTGACTTACCACGTATCACTAATCGTAATAACTATACCAGTGTAGAAAAAGGCACCGCTATTGAAAGTATCATTCCCGATCTAAAAAAGCGTGGTCATACAGTAAGACAAGTTGATTTAAACTCTGGATTACATGCAGTTGAGCTGCTCAACGGTAAATTATATGGTGCAGCTGATCCACGCAGAGAGGGTATCGCATTAAGCGAACAGAATTTTGTTCTTAAAGAACATAAAAACGCTGTGAATAAGCCTTAATCACAGTACTAACTTAATGTACAATAACACGCTACGCACATAATAAATGTGCGTATTTCTCGTATCGTCAATGGTCTGACAAGGTTGAATGTCATTGCTTTTTAATATTCAACGGTAATAATGGCAGATCAAAATTAAAGACTTCGTTAAGCTTGGAATTATGACTACAAATACCGATCCAAATTATCTTTATATTCATCACTCAGGCCCAGGCTTGATTGAAACTCCTCTATTAAATAAAGGCAGTGCATTTACTCAAAAAGAGCGCGAAAGTTTCAACCTTGCAGGATTACTGCCTCCTCGCTACGAAACAATCGAAGAACAAGTTGAACGTTGTTACCAACAGTATTCAAGCTTTAACGATAACCTTAATAAGCACATTTATTTGCGTGCGATTCAAGATAACAACGAAACACTTTATTATCGTTTAGTGCGTGACCATCTTGAAGAAATGCTGCCTATCATATACACCCCAACAGTGGGCGATGCCTGCGAAAAATTCTCTGATATTTATCGCAGTGCTCGTGGTTTATTTATATCTTATGAAGATCGCTTCCAAATCGACGATATACTGCGTAATGCGACCAAAGGTAAAGTAAAAGTCATCGTTGTAACCGACGGTGAGCGCATTCTTGGTTTAGGCGACCAAGGGATCGGTGGTATGGGTATTCCAATCGGTAAGTTGTCTCTTTATACCGCCTGTGGTGGTATAAGCCCTGCGTACACATTACCAGTTATGCTTGATGTAGGGACTAATAACGAAAAACTATTAAACGACCCAATGTACATGGGGGCACGCCATAAACGTATTGCACAAGATGAATACGATGAATTTTTAGATCTCTTCATCAAAGCAGTTAAGCGTCGCTGGCCAAACGTGCTGTTGCAATTTGAAGATTTTGCACAGCCAAACGCTATGCCGTTATTAAAGCGCTACCGTGATGAGATCTGTAGTTTTAATGATGATATACAGGGCACTGCGGCTGTCACTGTTGGTTCATTGCTTGCTGCATGTCGTGTAAAAAACTCAAAGTTATCTGAGCAGAAAGTTGTGTTTGTTGGAGCAGGTTCTGCAGGCTGTGGCATTGCAGAACAAATCATCACACAAATGATATCGGAAGGTATTACAGACGAACAAGCGCGCAGCCAAGTGTTTATGGTTGATCGTTTTGGCTTAGTGACAGCTGGTATGCAAGGTTTACGTGACTTCCAACAATCACTTGCACAACCGACAGAAAAGTTAGCAGATTGGACATACAGTGGCGAATTTGCTTCGTTATTAGATGTGATGCATTGTGCCGCGCCTGATATTTTAATTGGCGTATCTGGTCAACCGGGTTTATTCACTGAGCAGGTCATCCGTGCTATGCACAGTGGCTGCGCGCAACCAGTTATCTTCCCGCTAAGTAACCCATCAAAGCAAGTCGAAGCACTTCCTGAAGATGTAATCAACTGGACCGAAGGTAACGCGATTGTTGCAACCGGCAGTCCATTTGCACCTGTTGTATTCAATGGTGAAACATTTACTATACCGCAGTGCAATAATAGCTATATTTTCCCTGGTATTGGTTTAGGTGTTATCGCGGCTAAAGCAACACGTATTACCGATGCAATGTTGATGGTCTCAAGTGAAATACTAGCTGAATCATCGCCACGAGCTAACACCGGGAAAGGCAGTTTGCTTCCTGCACTAACAGAGATCGAAACCTTAAGTAAACGTATTGCATTTGGCGTTGCTAAAAAAGCAATTGAAGAAGGCGTTGCACTTGAGATCAGTGATGATATGTTATGGGCAGCCATTGATAGAAACTATTGGTTACCAAAATATCGCAATTATAAACGTTGTAGTATTTAACCGTTAAAAAATAAAAACAGACTTCGGTCTGTTTTTTTATACTTGTTCATTTTCAATTAACCACTTAGGGTATCTAATAGCTACACTAAAACTATTAAGGATCTTTATGCGTTATTTATCATTGTTAGCTGCAGCTTTAAGTTTCAATACATTTGCAAGTACAACTCCTGATGCCCCACATATATATATTCAAGGCCAAGCACAAGTTACAACTGTAGCTGATAATGTCAAGCTGAGTGTAGGTATTGTTGAAATACATAAAGATTTAATGCTAGCAAAACAAAAAGCTGACACAACAATGGCAAAAGCCATTAAGCTAGCTAAACAAGCTAGTGTATTAGATAAAGACATTAATGCTGGCCAAATTAGTATCCACCGAGAAAACCAATATAACCGAGAGACAAACAAGCAAGAGTTTGTTGGCTTTAGGGTTTCACGTAGCTTGTCATTAACGTTAAAAGAAGTTGATAAATACCCATTATTATTGCAAAACCTTGTAAGTGGCGGAATTAACGAAATTAATAATACGCAATTTATATCAAGCAGGTATGACGAATTACAGCAAAAAGCGCAAAAAATGGCGATACAAGATGCTAAAAGTGCCGCAAAAGAATTCGCATCCGATTACGACGTAGAAATTAAAGGTCTTTATAGCGCATCTTTAAAGCCAATAGAAACAAGCTCTCAACCTTATATGAGAGCTAAAATGGCCAGCATGGCCGATGCCGAATCAGGTAGTTTTGTACCAGATGCTTACCATGCTGGTGAATTAGTTATTAGCGCTTCTAGCTATGCTATTTATTTAATTGATAATAAATAAAACGTGAAAATCATTTTGCTGGCGCGTTAAAACGTGCCAGTAATTGCTCTCCTTGATCAGGGCTAATTCGAGAGATTGCATTTAGCATGTTGGTTACTTCCTTTCGATCATATTCATTATTTATCTGCTGATTAATATCATCAATTATCGCAGTTAAATAATTAAATAAACTACATGTTGCATCTTCATTGTCGTTGGCAACAAATAAAATATTTTTAAAAGCCTCCAAAACATTGGTCATTACATATGCATCACTTTTCGCGTAATTACGAATTGGTGTGAAATTATCGTGCAATAGTTCATCAAATGATGTTTCATGTAAATACAGCAAAGGAGAGCTGTCACTGTGCTTAAACGAATAGTTTGTGTCAGCTATTTTCAATCGTTCGATCAGTAATATGCTCAACATATCAATTGCTTTAACGGCTGTCCCAGGATCATTTATACCCGGGCTCATTGCTTTGACTGCAATCTCAGAAATCTGTGTTAAGCCGTAACGGTAATGATCGCTAATATACTCTTCAATATAGAAAATAAAACAGTTCAATAACTTTTCTACTAATTCAGGCTCTTCACTCAAATCTCGGCTGGACTTTAAAAACGGGTAACCCTTGACTGTAAAAAAACCTTGGTTCACCACAATATAAAGCTGTAAATTATGTTCAGCTAATACAGCACATAATTTGTCACTGTGCACGCCTTTGAAATAACCTTCAGTACTACTTTCTATAGAGTACCATTGATTAAAATCTGGAAAACAATCTACTTTATGCTCATCTTGGCGAGCAATGATATGCTTAATAACGTTTTTGGTATGTTTAAATAAATCATTTAGTACATTATCAACTTGAATCGCCTTGGATATCGAGTGAATAAAATACACAAAAAGGGCGAGTGATATTAGCCCAAATATCAACGAAAAAAGCACACCAAGAGCAGGGATCGCAACTGTATTGTCATCGATTTTTTTTATGTTTATTAACATTATAATAGAATAAATAATACTACCGAGATAAAACCCTAGTACCATTTGATGTGATTTTCGGGTTATTAACCCCGGGATAACTCTTGGCGACAAGCTAGCACTTGCTGTATTAAGTACAATCATAACCATTGAAAAACTAAAAACAGTTAAAGATATTATACTTCCAGCTAGCGTACTTAAAATAGTTCGCGCATTTTCTTCACTATCAACTAATACGACTGATAGATATTTTTTAAGCGCTTTAACAAATTCTGCATACTCGATCGACATTGTAAAGACAGCAAATAATAAAAATACAACGGCTAACATTGATGGGTAAAAACCAATACTATTGATCAGCTCTCTATAATTATCAGCTATTTTTCTAGGTGCGAACATAACTTTCCTTTTTTCAGTATATATTTAGCACGTTAGCATATAAATCAGTGTAACTGCTGGCTATTTGTTGATTAATCTTGTGTTACTATATAAAAAAATAAAAGGGATTATTATTATGGTTATATCTTTCTATGCAGCGGTGCTGGCCTTTATCTATATCTATTTAAGTATGAATGTCGTTAAAGTAAGAAAAGCGAACAAAATATCATTAGGAACTGATAATAACCCACAATTATTAAGAGCAACGCGAGCTCATGGAAATTTTATCGAGTATGTACCTTTTGCCTTAATCTTGATTTTTTTAGCTGAATATCAAGGATTAAGCAGCCACTATTGCCATGCTTTAGGGACATTACTCGTATTTGGGAGAATTTGTCATTTTGTAGCCATTAACGACGATACACTAAAACTTCGTGTAATAGGTATGCTGTCAACATTTGCAACACTTGCATTGAGCGCATCTATCTTGTTGATGGGTCGGCTTTTCTAGTTATGGCAATTAGTAAGTTTACACTATTAAGTATATTATTTTTATATACATTGAATGTTCACGCTAACAATAAGCAAAACAGTGAACCATTACATGTTATTTATCCAAAGCCTGAACGCGAGAATGAACAGGATAATTGGTATCCACTTGTATTACTTAAACTTGCTTTAGAGCATAGTGAACAACCTCATACTCTCCAATCATCAGTAAAAATGGTGCAAAGTCGTTCTTTAAAAGAGCTAGAGCAGGGGGAGCTGATCAATGTTGGTTGGTCAATGACAAGTAAAGAGCGGGAGCGAATTTTTACTCCGATACGTATTCCCATTTATAAAGGTTTATATGGGTGGCGCTTATTGTTTACCACTAAAGATAAGCTTCCGTTATTTAAAGATATAAAAGATGAATTTCATTTTCATAATATTGATTTTATCCAAGGACATGACTGGCCTGATACCGATATCTTGAGAGATAACGGGTTACAGGTCTCAACATCGACAAGTTATGCCGCATTATTTAATATGCTTATTAGAAACCGAGGCGATGCTTTTCCACGCTCAATTTTAGAAATTGAATGGGAAAAAAAACAGTTATCGGTCGAGGAAAATATTGTAACGGTGCCCAATATAGCTTTGTCCTATCCCGCAGCTATATATTATTTTGTTAACTCTAAGCGCCCAGATATACATCAAGCTATAAAAATCGGCCTTGAAAGAATGCAACAAAATGGGGAGTTCGATAGGTTATTTAATCAATATTTTGCCACTAGTATTGCAAATGCAAAGCTGCACGAAAAAATAATCATTAAATTAGATAACAAACATCTCTCTAAATTAACACCGCTTAACGACAGCGAACTATGGTTTACTCCAAAAAACCTACAATTAGATAAGTAAGTTATGAATGCACCTACCAAAATTTTTATAATCGGTTTACCAAGAACTGGCACAACGAGTGTGTGTAATGCTTTTTTACAGCTGGACTTTAGCTGCGCACATACGGCTTATACTAAACGTTGTATGATTGACGCAAAAGTTATTGCGGATACGCCTATTTTTAATGATTACCAAAATTTAGATACTCTTTACCCTGATTCAAAATTTATTTATTTAGAGCGTGAGCTCGTTAAATGGATCCCATCCATTCGTCAGCTTTTAACGCGTATGTACAAAAATTTAATGAGAGAGGATGGGGGATTCAACCCACACATTAAACGTTGTTACCTCAATACATTTAAAGATTTGTCCCTTGGTAAATTAGAATGTGACGCATATTTACAGCAATGTTATACAACACATTTAAATGGCGCAAAGCAATATTTTTCGAATCGTCCTGATGACTTTCTGTCGATTGATATTTCTGATATAAATAGTTTTAATAAGTTGTGTCAATTTTTAGATATAAAAAGCGAACTAACTAATTTTGAAAGAATGAACATTGGTGGCAAAGTTACAGCATGGAACGAAATAAAACACCCATTAAAGGTAGCTTCAACTGCTCATGGGAAAATTGACAAGTTGCTATATCCTAATGGAAATTTATAACTTTTTTATGCGTTAATGTAATTGTAAATTTATATCTAACAACAAGATTTTATAATCCATTTACGTTAAAATCTGACTATTAGATCTTAAGTAAAAATATTATGTTTGAATTAAAATATCACACCCCATTTTCATGGACCGAAGCAGTTATGGCTGACTTTGATACCTTTTTACAAGATCATGCTGCAGCAGAAAAAAAAGCGTCGGGCATGGCAATGTCTATGTTATCGCATTACCCAGATCGTCGTAAGCTTGTAAAAGCAATGACCGATCTCGCACTTGAAGAAATGATTCATTTCAAACAAGTTTTAAAGCTGTTGATTGACCGAGATGTAAATTTAGGAAATGATCAAAAAGATCCTTATGTAAAAAAAATTCGTGCTGTATTTAGAAATGGCCGTGACGAATTTTTTATGGATCGTTTGTTAGTTGGAGCTGTTATAGAGGCGAGGGGGCATGAGCGTTTTTCTCTAGTAGCGCAAGCACTACCTGATGGTAAAGAAAAAGAGTTTTATGCTGCGATCGCAAAATCTGAAGAAAAACATAAAAACTTATTTGTTGAACTCGCTTATGAATATTTTGATAAAAATGAAGTAGATACACGATTAGAAGAAATACTAATCGCAGAAGCTGAAATTTGTAAGAACATTCCATTTACAGCTGCGCTTCATTAATCATTATTGGCACTGTTACCCAGTGCCAATAATTTAAAATTGAGCATACAATCTGACAATTCAAAAAAAGGTGGCAGGGAATTCGACGCTGCCTCATTTTAGAAATAAAAACTCTAATCTTCTTTAGTTAAATCGTAAATCCTCTACACCTTATTTATATTTAGTGCTTATATATTATCTCTTCTAATTAATATCTTTAAATAATTTTGCAAAGAAGTAACTCTAAATAATGATTGACCGAAAAGATATCGGACTTTTGAGAGTCGGTTAAAAATAGTTAGTGACCATGGTTGATCATACAATGGTAAACGAGGCCGGCGATCGACAGTCATTTTTAAAAATAATAAAACACCGCGCGAGTAGCAAAAAATAGATCACAAAAAACATTAAAAATCGCAGCCAATATATTAATTATATTTAATAACAGACATTCGTCGCGTTAGATCCAATCACAATAAGTGGGATTAGATTTTACTGAATTGATTACCCGTAAATACTTATAAGTGTTAGCAATTAATAAAGGTGAAAATTGCACGCATGGGTTTATCAGTTAGCAAACCTGAAAAAGTTAATAAATTTATGGAGTCATTCAAAGTTGTAGATTCATCAACAGGTGAAGAACTTAATAAATTGCCTGGCATAGATTTAGGCTGGGATTATAATCCGGGCAAAGCATGGTTAGGTGCAGATATAGCAGCAGGAAAATCAGTTATAAATTTATCAACGGACTTACAAAAATTAGCAATCCCACAATTTAACGAAGCCATTTTGAAATCTCAGCAGTACTATATAAAGCAGGTAAATTTACACGCAGCAAAGTTAGCGCTTAAAAAATCCAGAGCTGATGGCCAGCAATTTACGCTAGGGCTTGCCTGCAAATTTATTAAATGAATTGTCACGTAAAAACGCACCTATATATAGTAGCGCCGTTACAGTTGGCAGCACTCAAATTGAAAAACTTTTAGCGGGTCAACTTAGTCTTGAACAAATACATGATCTAATGAACGCAGTTCAAAAACCAAATACGTTTGCTTATATAGGCAACCAAATAAAATTATCGTATCAAGGCTACATGGTCACAATTGAACTAGGACCACAGTTTAATACGATTATATTTGCCGAAAAGGTTTAAATAACCACGTTTTGAAGATTTAAAGAGCGTTTAAATGGTGTTTAAACTCAGTTTTAAGCATGTTAACACTCAAAATATCTCGTTTAAAACGCCAAATAAGCAGGAATATGTGGATTTATGGCGTTTAAACTTGGTTTTAAGCACGTTAACAATCAAAAAAACATCTAGTTTTAAACGTAAAATGAGCAGGAATAAGCGGGTTTTGGGTCATTTTGAACGGTTTTGTCTAAAAACAAGCGTAATTCAAAGTTAAGGATTTACACGCTAAAATCAGTACAAACCCAGTAACGGCGCGGGTTTCCGCAAGGCAAGGGCGAAAATATCCATATCTTTATTATTCTACAAACGAACAACCCCTTACACTTACTGCAATGGGTCATCATCATTAAGATCCTGTAAACCTCCTTATTTAACATAATATAAATTATGGGATATTAATGATTTGGTGATTACTTCCTGTAAACTACTGCATTATCTATTGATATGTCCAATACTAGGCGGTATCGGACATTTAATGAATTTTAAATAACATCAACTCAATAGTTATAATATTAGTTGAACTAAAAATTATTTATTAGTTACTGTTATTATTATCTAGACCATAAGTTCACACTTCTGTTTACTATAATCACTTAAATAGGACTGATTTATAATTAGTCCTATTTCATTAAAGTTACTTTATTAGCGTATCTTTCTTGAGGTTATCTATCGCTTAGCATAGTATTGAAAATACAATTTGAGCTGTACGTAATAAGAAGTAAACAATATGGAATTTGTGCGCCCGCTAGAACCAATCCTAATCATTGACGATGTTCAGGATATTCGTAACTACTTAAATCAAATTTTAACTGAACTAGGATTTGAAGATATCCTTGAAAGTAGAGATTTTGAATCAGCAAAATCAGTCATTGATGAAAAGTCCCCTAATGTTATTTTCCTCGACATTGAGCTTCCAGATACAGATGGTACACAAATACTTGAGTACCTAAATGATCATTATCCGCACACTCATGTTGTTATGTGCTCTGGCCACAATAGTCTCGAAAATGTACAAAATACGTGGGAACTTGGCGCAAAAGGTTTTATTGCAAAACCCTTCAACGCTAAAAAAGTAGATACGGTAATGAAACGTTTGGAACTAATTTAAGGTTATTATGCAAAGCTCTGTAAACGAAATTATTGAAGATTTATCACAGGTTATTTTTGGAAAACAACGACAAATTAAATTGGCATTAACGTGTCTTTTTAGCCAAGGACATTTGTTGATAGAAGACTTACCCGGTATGGGAAAAACAACGTTATCACACGCGCTTGCTACGGTACTTGGTCTATCGTATCAGCGAGTCCAATTCACGAGTGATTTACTACCCTCAGATATACTCGGTGCAAGTATATTTAATGCCAACGAACACGTTTTTACTTTTCATAAAGGACCTATATTTAGCCAGGTAGTTTTAGCCGATGAAATCAACCGTGCTGGACCAAAAACACAAAGTGCTTTATTAGAAGCAATGGAAGAAAACCAAGTTACTATTGATGGTGAGAAACATGCCCTACCCATACCATTTTTTGTTATAGCAACTCAAAACCCTTCTTATCAATCAGGTACTTATCCGTTGCCTGAATCTCAATTAGATCGCTTTTTTATGCGAATAAGCTTAGGTTTCCCACCAAAGGAAGCTGAACGTAAATTAATTCTCGGTACTAACAATCGAGATTATGATGGTTTACCTGTACGTATTGATCCACAACAGTTAATAGAGATACAAAAACAAGTAACAGCTGTGACGATAAGTGCGCCTGTAGTTGATTATATTTTAGCATTGGTAACTTATACACGAACAGATAATAAATTTGCAAACGCACTTTCTCCTAGAGCCAGCATTGCACTTGGAAAAGCATCGCAAGCATGGGCTTTTATTGATGGCCGAGATTTTGTTACACCAGATGATGTTCAAGCTATTTTTGCAAGTGTTGCGCAGCATCGCTTAGGCCTGCAACATGATATGAGTGATCAACAAATTAGCCAATTATTAAATGCTGTTAATGTGCCACTTTAATTTATGAAGAATAAAAAAAATCAACGTATTTCAATTTGGTATAAACTAAAAACGATTGTATTTAAAGCATTGCTAAAGAAAAAACACAACACCGAGCGTTTAATACTAAAACATAATACTATTTATATTTTGCCCTCTAAAATGGGGGCTGGTTTTTTATTAGTAACGTTACTTAACTTTGTGCTTGGTATTAATTATCAAAATAACCTAATACTAGCAATGGCTTATCTTATGCTCGTTGTTATGGTACTTTCATTATTAATGGCTTACAGTAATGCAAAAGGGTTAACCATTGAATATATAAAAAATATTTCTAGTTATGCTCCCTCCTCTGCTTTACTCCTTTTACAAATCCATACTGAAAAAAATTGCCAAGCGCTACAGATTTTTTACGAAGGTAAACTGCTTTCTACAATTGATGAAGTTACCTCTGAAAAATGCATAACTCACTTAGACTTAGGCCTTAATACACGAGGCGAATACTCACTTAATCGTTTGAAGTTTTTAAGTCGCTACCCTTTTGGCTTAGTATCAGTCTGGAGTTATATGCAGGTTTCGTTAAATGTTTTTGTTTATCCCAAACAGCAAAAGCCACAGCAAGACGTTGTAGTGACAAATAATCAAACCCCCAATGATGGGAGTAATAGACATCTAAATGGTGCGGATGAATTTGATAGTTTAATCACTCATCAAGTTGGCATGGGGATGCAACGAATTTCTTGGAAGCATTATGCAAAAACTCAACAGCTTATGATGAAGGAGTTTGTTAGCTTTTCATCCGACAGCCAAATTTTTGATTTTAACCAACTTAAAGGAAGTACCGAATTTCGCCTACAACAATTAAGTTTTTTAATTAGCAACGCGCATGATTCAGGTGTGCCCTTTGGATTACAATTAGCCTCAACGCACTATTCCATTAGCCAAGGTAAAGAGCATATGCAAAATTGCTTACAAGCCCTTAGTCGTTTTTCAAACTTGACGAAGGCTGAAAATGAACATAATTCCTAATCACAAAGCGATCAATTTATCGCTTTGTGTCATCTACAGCCTGGTTTTATGTTTTATTTTTCCGGAGTTGCCACCGGTATTCAATTCATTATTAGTGGCTTTATGTATCTGGAATGGGGTAACCATTCTATCCAATAGAAATAAACCTAACGCTGTTATTGCGAATATACTTGCAGCGTTGAGCTTATTTGTACTTTTTTATGATGTGGGTTTTAGCGATACCGTTACGCTTTTTGTCGCAATGCTCATTTTATCTAGCTTGTTTAAACTGTTGCAAGCCACAACTAAAAAGCATTATCAAACAATCACATTGCTAAGCTTTTTTAGTTTATCTACCGTTTATTTATTCTCACAAAGTATTTTAGCTACCTTGATAATTAGTGCACTTTATATACTAAATTTTTCTGTCTTAGCCCTTATTGAATCTAAGCATAACTTGAAAGTAGCATCAAAAAAGAGTGCTAAATTGCTGCTTTTAGCATTACCTATCGCTGTTTTTTTACTCTTATTTTTACCTAAACTTCCCGCTTTTTGGCAATTGCCTGGACCTAAATTGGCTAAAACAGGTTTGTCTGAAAGCGTAAATCCTTTCGATATTGCTAAGCTATCAAATTCAGATGAACTCGTTTTTAGAGCTCAATTTAATGATGAAAAGCCACCACAAGGCCCCTATTATTGGCGGGCAATTATCCATGATGAGTTTGATGGTAAAACGTGGCTGATATCTGATACTTTAAAACAAACACAAACTCATAAACCGATTAAGCATAATGTAGCGAATGAGTCATTACAGCGCTATCAGATATTCGCAGAACCGTCTTCGCAGCCTTGGTTATATGGATTAGCAGTGGCGACCTCTGAGCACGGCGATATTAAAGTTACTGAAGATGGCCTATTACTTCGTAGCCAATTTTTAAGCAACAGTATAAATTACAGCGTTAAAAGCGCCCCACTATCATCAATGCCTATATCTCGCTGGCAACGCTTGCAAAATATACAAATTGATTTAGCCGAAAATACAAACCAGCAGACTCAATCTTTAGCTAAAAATTTATTTTCTGCTAATGACAATGATCCACAACGCTTTTACAGTGCAATGTATAACTACTTTTCCAGTAATGGGTTTAGCTATACCTTAACACCGGATCCGATGACTGGAGATAACACGCTCGATCAATTCTTATTCTCCAATAAGCGCGGATTTTGCGGGCATTATGCGAGTTCTGCTGCATTTATGTTTAGATCTATAGGCATACCTGCACGTGTTGTATCCGGTTATTTAGGTGGTGAATATAATATAAAAAGTGGTTATATGAGTGTTTACCAATATGATGCGCATGCTTGGGTTGAAGTTTATATCAAAAATCGTTGGACCATTTTTGATGCTACTGCTGTTGTTTCACCAGAACGATTAAATGGCTCTCTCTCGCAACATCAATCACTTAGTGATGAATTTACCAGTAATCTAGGGTTTGGTTTACTGCGTTTAAGTAATATTGCCGGATTTAATTGGTTAAGGATAAAACTTGAAAACCTCGATTATCAATGGACAAGCTGGGTGTTAGGCTTTGATCAACAAAAGCAATCTTCTTTTCTAAAAGACATTTTTGGTAATAAGCAGCTTTGGCAAATTGCATTGATAGCGTTAGCAACTGTTACCTTGATATTTATTGGCTATTTTATTTATTTAAGTTGGCCTTATTCATCTAAGTCATCCACCCATCCAATTGTTAATGATTATCTGAAAATAGAGCAATGGCTTATTAAAAAAAATATTAAACCTGAGTCAAATGAGACCCCATTACTGTATTTACAACGCGCTTCATATGCACTTCCTGAAAAAAGCAACTATATAGAACAGTTCAAGCAACTATATAGTGATGTCCGTTATCGCCAATTAGTATTTAGCGCTTATCGTAAAAAACGAAGCTCAGATCTGGTAAAATTAATTAAAACAAAAACAAAGAGAAAACAATGAATGCAGTCGTAATTGGCGTTATTTTGATGCTAGGCCTAACTTTAGCGCGGGTGAATGTGATTGTTGCAATGACTTTAAGTGCTCTTGTGGCAGGCCTAACTGCGGGTCTTGGGTTAACGGATACACTGAATGCTTTTAATGCTGGCCTCTCTGGCGGCGCAGAAATAGCTTTGAGCTATGCGATGCTCGGAGCATTTGCAGTTGCAATATCTAAATCTGGATTAACAAGGATTTTAGCAGCAAAACTATTACAAAAAGTGAACGATAACAGCGGCAAAAGTGAAAATCTACTTAGCTATTTTATCTTATTTATCATATTGGTCTGCGCGATATCATCACAAAACCTTGTACCTGTTCATATAGCCTTTATCCCAATTTTGATACCTCCCCTTATTGTGGTATTTAATAAATTAAAACTAGATAGACGCGCAATTGCATGTATTTTGACATTCGGTCTAGCGACGTCTTACATGGTTCTACCCTATGGATTTGGTGGTATTTATTTATATTCTATTTTGCATAAAAATCTTGTAGATAATGGCCTTGAAATTATTAATACCCAAGTGCCAATGGCAATGATTATACCGGCTTGCGGTATGCTCTTTGGCTTACTCATTGCGGTGTTCTTCAGTTATAAAAAGCGCCGTATTTATAAACAAGATGAAGAAGAAGAAAATGCAGTAAACGTTATTATAGAGCATCCTAAAAAAGTTTTGATCGTGGGTGTCACTGCTGTTTTAGCTTCTCTTCTGGCTCAAAATGTCAGTGGTTCGATGATATTAGGCGGGCTTGTTGGTGTAATGATTTTTAGTTTATTCGGGGTGGTTAAGTGGGAACAAAATAGCGACGTATTTAGTAAAGGTGTTGCTATGATGGCCATGATTGGTTTTATTATGATTTCGGCTCAAGGTTTTGCTGCTGTTATGAAAGCAACGGGGGATGTTGGCAGTTTAGTTCAAAGTGCAGCCCTTATTATAGATGGAAATAAACCATTAGCCGCTGCTTTAATTTTATTTGTTGGTTTATTGATCACAATGGGAATTGGTAGTTCATTTTCGACCGTGCCAATCATTGCAACTTTATTTGTTCCTTTATGCTTAGAGTTAGATTTCTCAATTATGGCTACAGCTGCATTAGTGGGAACTGCCGGTGCTTTAGGCGATGCCGGCTCGCCTGCTTCAGATTCAACACTTGGGCCAACATCCGGTTTGAATGTTGATGGACAACATGATCATATTTGGGATTCAGTGGTTCCAACCTTCATTCACTTTAATATTCCACTTCTTATATTTGGTTGGATTGCAGCCATGTTGTTATAGTAAGTTCCTTAAATAGTACCGTTATCATATATTACTGAGTAAAGTACGTCTTGAGCGCTTTATTTAAATCATGAAAGCGTATAGGTTTAGTAAGCACCTTATCCATTCCAGCATCTAAGCAAGTCACCTTATCTTGGTTAGATGCATTGGCAGTTAAGGCAAATATAGGTATATTTAGCCCCAATTTATTGCGAATTATTTTTGTCGCAGTTATCCCATCCATGATAGGCATCATCATATCCATTAAAATTAAATCATACTGCTGATCATTTAATTTATCTAATGCCACTTGCCCATTATCCGCTAGTGTAACATCATGATTTAACTTTTCTAAAAAGGCCTTAACAAGAACTTGGTTTGTTGTATTATCCTCGACGACTAAAATAGACAGCGACTTTAATGTGAACTCCTTATCTGTGCTGTGGTCAACTTCTTCATATATCTGGTAAGGTATGCTAATTGAAAAAGTTGTTCCTATATTTAAAACACTATCAACATTAATAGTTCCATTCATTAATTCAATCAAACTCTTCGTTATGGTTAGGCCTAAGCCTATGCCCTGTTGCCCTCGGTTTACGCTGTTATCAGCTTGATTAAATGCATCAAAAATTGAATCTATCTTATCATTAGAAATACCTTGTCCAGTATCACTCACCTCAAACTTTAAATAGTTCTCAGCACAAAATGCATGTAAGTGAATAGTACCTACTTTTGTAAATTTAAACGCATTGCCTAGAATATTAAATAAAATTTGTCCTAATCTAATATCATCAATTAACACGAGTTTAGGTAGTGTAGGTGAGATATCTGTATTAAAAACAATACATGAAGATTTCTCGGTAATTAAAAATTGCGCCGCAATATTTTTTGCTAATGATGCAACATTCGTAGGTCTAAGCTCCAACTCTGCGGTTCCTGATTCTATCTTTGAAAAATCAAGGACATCAGAAATAATACCTAATAATAAGTCTGCACTACTATTGGCGTAGTTTAACCAACGTGTTTGTTTTTGGGTCAACTCAGTATCTGACAGCAGCTCTAGCATTCCTAAAATAGCATTCATGGGTGTTCTGATTTCATGAGACATCACAGCTAAAAAAAGAGATTTAGCTGTGCTCGCTTCTTCGGCTCTTTCTTTGGCTTGCTGCAGAGCTTGCTCTCTATCTTTAGCAACGGTTATATCTTTAGCGATACCTAAATAGCCGATGTAATTTCCTTGCTGATCGTATTGTGGCTTTCCACTTAAGGAAACCCATGCATTTGGGTCGCTATCTATCTCGAATTCGAAGTCAAGGAACTCCTCTTTACACACTAATAAGTGATTAAACTGAAGCCATTTTTTGTGCTGTTTTTTTTCATTTTCAGTCACAATTCCATCAAAGGTTTTATTAGTAAATTTTTTATGATAAATCTTATGATAATTATCATTGCTCAGTACATTTAAAAATATATTTTTGGTATCCGTACGCCAGAACCACTCACTTGCAAAATCTTTAAATAAGTCGCTGCGTAGTGAGTAATCTCGAAGCAAGGATTGTGAAATATCCATTTTTACTTTTGTACTTGCAGAGTGCTTTATAAATAAAAAAAACTGTTGCAATAAAATATCGATAAGCTGAAGCTCAATAAATTGATACCAGCATTCTTTTAATACACAAGTAAAGACTAAAAAATCACGATGTGTAACCTCATAAAGTGCATTAACTTTCACAGTGTCAGCTTTTATTCGTGATCCTTTTGGATAAAATAATTCGGAGCTATCTATTAAATCATTAACCTTAAGAACGGTAGAGTTACTATAAAGTACAGAGTAGCTGTTACCTTGTTTTCCTAATATGGCACACTCATCATAATCTATATAATTACAAAGAATTTTTTTTAAGTTGTCATATGCATCTTGTTCATCCTTGCTGGTTGTTAAAAGTGCTAAATCGTCTTTGAGTCTACTTGAGCTATAGTTGTTTTTTATTTGCACTTATCACCTATTTATAATATGCATTGCACATTGCAAATATAGATGCTCTTGTTGTTTTTATCCACTAAGTTTAATAATTTTGTTCTTTAATTTTCATTAGCTTACAAAGTAACTTAATCATGGAATAAATAATGCTGTATATAAACAACATTATTAAGGTGATTAAATTATGAAGATAGTATGTTTAGGTGGTGGCCATGGTTTAGCGCAGGTATTAAGTGCAATAAGACCATTATGCAGTCAGTTGTCAGCAATTGTTGCTACTACAGACAATGGTGGAAGCACTGGACGGATACGAGAGGCCCAAAAATGTGTAGCATTAGGCGATATTCGTAGGTGTTGTTTACAATTGACGGATGATCAGTCTCTTATTCATTCTATTTTCAAACATAGGTTTGATGGTGGTGAATTAGATGGCCATAGTCTTGGTAACTTAACCTTATTAGGGCTGACTCAGCTGACAGAATCACCAACTGAAGCGGTAGCTTGGTTTAATGCAATGTTAGGAAATGCTGAGACAATTTATCCAATGTCAGATCAACCAACAGATTTAGTCGCAACACTACAAAACGGTGAACGTATAGTCGGTGAATGTGAAATAGATGCTCTTACAGAGATACCGAATACCATCAGTTTGTCATCAAACATAAAAGCAGCCCCAGGCTCAGTAGATGCAATTATGAACGCCGATCTTGTTTTAATTGGTCCAGGTAGCTTAATAACAAGTGTTATGCCTTCTTTGCTAATTCCTGAAATAGCCGATGCAATTAAAAAAACATCGGCATGCAGAATATTTATTGAAAACATCACTACAGAAAAAAGTGTTATGAAAAATATACCATTAAATGGCGTAGACTGGCTAGAAACCCAACTTGATTATCAGTTTTGTGACTTAAGTATTTCTGCGGAAGCAATTAACGATATTTTGCTCCATTTTAATGAAGAAATTAAAGTAAACGACCAACAGCATGATATTAGCCAGCTGAGTCAGGTATTTTCAGAGATTCTAAAGATACCTATGCGCGATCACAGTACATCAACTACCATTAATTAGTCGCTCTGCGTGTTTAAAGGTGGTAATACTTTGATGCTCAGCTTGTGAAATCAGGTTGCTTAATTGAGAGTCGAATTGTCGCTCGTTTGCTTTGACCTCAATTTGGCCGCAAAGCTTGCCTAATTCGAGCGCACCATAGCTTAGACTGCTGCTTTTTAAGCTGTGCGCATTAATTTCTATTTCTTGCTGTTTTGTTGGGTCTATTAGGTTATCGATTACTTTTTTAGACTCTGTAACATAGACTTGTAATAATTTTTTTGCCAGTTCAGGGCCAACATCTTGTTCGAGCTGCGAGAATACAGTGTTATCGATCATTCCTACTCCTTGGAGGTGTTATGTATTATAAAGTGTTGTTGTTAATAGATTCTTCACTGTTAGGTGGTGTAGAAACCCATATAATTGAGCTTAACAAACTTTTAAAAAAAAACCAGATAACATCGACAGTTTTATTTATTCAAGATCATAACAATGAACCTTTTTACGCGCTTCTAGATGACGCTAACATCAGCTATACATTTTCGGACGGCAGCTACACTACGACAGCCAGATTAGTAAATCAAATAGATATAAATACGGTTTTACATACACATGGTTACAAAGCGAGTATATACGGTAAGTTAATTTGCAAATTACATGGTAAGCGCTGTGTTTCTACCTATCATGCAGGAGAAGCTGGTAAAGGTAAAGTATGGTTATATAATCAGTTTGATACCCTTATGAGCTATTTTTCCATCAATTTTGCTGTATCTTCACTTATAAAAAACAAAATATATAAAGCACAATTACTCGAAAATTTTATTGAATTTAAGTCATCTAACGTACAAAAAATGAATGGCGGCATTTTGAATATTGGCTATGTTGGGCGCTTATCTTACGAAAAAGCACCAGATAAATTTACTCAACTTTCAGAGATGTTTAAAAACAACTTAGGTGTGCAGTTTCATCTATTTGGTGAAGGCCCAATGAAAGACAAACTGAACCTTAGCTATCTAACTTACCATGGCTTACAACCCCAGGATAAAATATGGAAAACTATCGATGTTTTATTAATTTGTTCTTTGGAAGAAGGTTTACCTATGGTATTGATTGAAGCCATTGCCAATAATGTTCTCGTAGTCAGTACGCCAGTTGGTGAAGTACCTAACATTATTGAAAATAACATTACTGGTTATTTACTCAAGAATCATACAGTTCAAGAGATGTATCGAGTATTGAACTTAATAAGCAAGCAGAGCTCAGTGGAAATTAATAAAATAAAAAACGCAGCATTAATATCAGCTAAACCGCGCTTTTGTGGCGATCTACAATTTAACTTATTACAACAGGCGTATAAAACTAGCTTACCGCGGACTCTTCCCAGCCTTTAATTTTTCTATAAATAGTCGATGGACTCACATCCAACAATGCAGCAGCCTTTGGGATATTGTTATTGCAAATTGAAATTGCATTTTCGATGTAGCGTTTTTCCACAACCCATAACGGCTCTATCTGGTTTTTATCATTTAGTTTTGCCGGTTTGTTTAGCTCTTCATTTATGTGCTCATGCTGATTGAAAGGCGAAACACTGTTAAGCTTATTAACCGCGTTATGAATAGGCGATGTAGATGGAAAAATTGGGATCATACTTATTTCAATAAACTCGGCATTATTCAAGACTATTATATTACGAATAGTATTTTCGAGTTGTCTTACATTTCCAGGCCACTCATAGCGTTCAAATAAGCTTTTAACTTCAGCAGACATACCTTTATAAACGCGACCTTCTTCTTTACTGATCTTTTTAAATAATGCATCTGCAACTTCTATTACATCATTCTCACGGTCCCTTAAAGGTGGCAATGAAATTGGAATTACATGTAAGCGATAATATAAATCCTCTCTAAAACGCCCGGCTTCTACTTCAAGCAATGGATCTCTATTCGTTGCACAAACAAAACGTACATCTACTTTTGTCTCTTTCTCACTGCCAACTTGTTGATAGCATCCAGTCTGAATAAAACGTAATAATTTACTCTGCAGATTGATATCCATTTCGCAAAGTTCATCTAAAAATAGAGTTCCGCCGTTCGCTTGGCCAGCTGCACCTTCTCTATTCGATATTGCGCCGGTAAATGCACCTTTTAAATGGCCAAAAATTTCGCTTTCGATCAAATCTTTCGGTATTGCAGCACAATTCAACGCTACAAAAGGTTTATTTGATCGTGGCGATGCTAAATGTACGGCTTTTGCGCATAATTCTTTACCAGTTCCACTTTCGCCAGTTATAAATACCGTTGCTTTACTTACCGATGCCGAATTAATTATCTGATAAACAGATTGCATAACACGAGAGCTACCAATTAAATCGAAATATTTTCCATTTTCATAAGTTGTCTTATAAGTTTTGACTGTTTGTTTTAATGCTTTTAACTTTAATGCATTATTAACTGTGATTCGAAAACGATCTGCTTCAATAGGTTTCTCTAAGAAATCACTAGCACCTAACTTAATCGCTTGTATAGCCATTTCTTTTGTCGCATGGCCAGTTAACACAATAACTTGAGGTGAATTTTCCGTACTAAAAGAAGATAAAATATCTAAGCCATTCATATCAGGTAACATTACATCTAAAATAACTAAATCAGGCTGAAATTCATCGAGGGCATCCAACGCTTGTTGACCCGTATGAGCAATCTTTGTATTAACACCTGTCGGAATTAAATAAGATTGGTACATAAGTGCTAAAGATTCTGTATCTTCTATTATTAAAACTTTAGGGGGCATAAAGTACTTCCTTTTGGTTACAACCAACTACAGAATATAGGATCTCTTACTACAGCTTAGTGTGTATTAGGTAGATTTGTAAACACTAATAGTAAAATGCTAGCTAATTACTATCAAAGACGCATCATCTATCTCTTTTGTTAACGATACTTGTGTACTACGCCAAAGCTGTTCTGCGTATTCATTATGCGCTAATTCCCCCCCAGGCAAATTTACACGCAGTGAAGTAATATCATCTTGCTGAGTTTCTCTATTCTCTAGCCACCCGTCAGTGTAAAGTAATATATGCTCAATATCGTCCATGGGATAATCAAACAACTTATAATGATGATCTTTTGACAAACCTAATAATGGATCTGTGCCTTTTAAATCAATTATCTCCCCTTTTTTAGTAATTATAACTGGTGATGGGTGGCCTGCATTTAGCCAGTAAAAGCGATTATTGTTAATAAAGGCGATCAGTAATGTAACTATGCTTGATTTACATATTTTTTGATCATAAAGCGCTTTGTTTAAACTTGGTAATAATGAGGTAAGAGATGGATTACTAGATAAATAACCACTTATGAACCCTTTAACAGCAAAACTTTCTTTTAGTGCCTGAAGGCCATGTCCCATCATATCACCCAATACAATTGGCTGTAGTTCATGTTCAGGTAGCATACAAAAATCCCCCCCATTATTGGTCGTTATTGAACCAAAAACACGGGCTTTTCTATTATTTTCAATATCAATTACTGCTGGTGTTTGGTTATCGGATGTATAATATTTTAAAGCCGAGAAACGATGTATAACGCGCTCAATACTTTGTAATAGGCGCATCTTTTTTACTGGCTTAATTAAGTAATCATCAACACCAAGGTGATTAATTGTTCTTATAACTTCTTCACTATCATCCCCTGTAAGCATCACTACTGATAGTTGCATTTTTAAATTTGATTGGTTTAATTTCTTTAGCAGCGGCTCACATGTGCCTTGTTTTAGCTTGTGATCGAGTAATAAAATAGTGGCGCCCGATGTTAAAATTGCTTGCCAACCTGATTCAATATCAAGACAGGTGATAACCTGAAAATAAGGTGTTAAGTAGGCCTCTAACAAAGCGAGTTGGCTTTTATCATCATCTATATAAATAAGCGTAGGACGCTTATCTATATTCTGTAATGTAAATGAGAAATAATTGTATTGTTCATAATTACGATATGACGCTTTAGGATAGTAATGCCTTATAAGAGCAACTCCCATGCCCCCTTCAACAAGTTCCCCACTCCCTATATCCCAGTTTGAATCATTGTTAGCGAATAAATCATATGGCTCTAAATTATCAATGAACTCTAAAGTAATTTTTTTATCATCGCTGCGATATATCTTTAAAGTCAGGCTTTCTATTACATCACTCATATTATGACGAATTAGATTTGTTAAATATTCCGTACTCACCAAACCGGCAGAATCTATATCGCTATTACGTACCGATAAAGCAGTTAAAACATGTTTAAGTACTTGGCGTATTTCGCTTACTGCTGACCACTGTAATGTGAACTTTCGTTGATATAATGTATCCATAATTGGCTCAATAGGGATGAAATAACCATTGCTGGCGGTTAATTTTATTAATTAAAAAACGTGTAAGTCGTGGCCATTTATGCTGCCTTGCTTTTAAGGAAGCGATCATTCTAACGCCTAGTGGTGCAAATTTATGCTGGCCAATAATTATTCTTATATGTTTATGCGCCGCATGTTTTAAATTCTTAACAGCACTGCACAATGATTCTTCATCATTCACACCTAAAGCAACTGTAAGAAGTGTTAAGTCAGAGCATAAACTAAGCGCATGCAATGGAACATTCCCTCTGTTTCGTTTTAATGCAGGTGACATATCAAGTAAAATATAGTCATATTCTTGTTTTAGTCTATCAATTCCATCGTTTAATATTTGCTTGTTTTTGACTGATTCAGTTTCACTTAAATTTTGCATCGTCAACAAGTCAACATGCTGATACTTAACAATGTTCAGTTGGCATGAAATATCGCTGAAGCACCATTCGTTGCTAAGAGATGGTAAGGAGTTCCCTATTTGAAAAGGATGTAACGGGTTTAAATCAATGATTAAAACTTTTGCTCCTTGTGCATTAAGACGTCTTGCAATACTTGCACATAGTGATGATGAGCCTTCTTCGCCAGATAATGACATAAAAGTTATGCATCGGGCTTGGTGGCTATTAATTTCATTACACACCTCTTCGAGCTCTTGATATTGAACAGGAATTAGTTTCATAGGCCAACCACTAATGCAATTATTGTTACAAAATCAAGAAAGTTGGATCTAAATTGGCTAAGTAAGTCTTGACCTTTATCAGGTACGTATAACGTATCGCCCGCTCGCAATACAGGTAAATTTACGGAGTTTGGGTTTTTAACAAAAGCTTCTAAATCAAATACCCTAGATTGCTCCTTGCAGCAAGAGTGATTTACAACGACTATTTTATCAATTAATGCCGAACTTGAAGGACCGCCAGCTTCGGCTAGTGCATCAAGAATACTCATTGTGTCATTAAAAGTATAACGCCCAGGTTTTTGAACAGCCCCCATAATTCTAACTACTTGTTCTTTGGGAGTACGCAACCAATCTTTATCTTTTTCTGGAACGAATATGGTGTCGCCTGGTAAAACGTGCGGAAACAATGTTTCATCGCCAGTCTCAAAATACAGGGCTAGGTCAAGTTTACTAACACGTGCTGTATTGCCATTTCGATGGGTGATTCTAATGTTACGAAGATCAGCGTTTGCGTTTGGACCATCCGCCGCAGCTAAAATATCAATAAAGTGCATGTTGTCATTAAATGCGTAGCGACCCGGAGAGCCAACTTGACCCATTATATAAATAGACTTGCTAGATTCTTGACGTATCCACTGTGACTTATTGTTTCCAGGATCGACGGGTAACTCTTCAACAATAATTGTGTCACCAGCAATTAATTGAGGTAATGTTAATTGGCCATCTGTGATTGTGTATTTTTCTAAATCGAAGCGCTGTGTCACATCACCATTTCGGACAATTTTTATATCATTAATGTTTGCGCCTTTAGTCGGCCCCCCCGCATGCGCTAGTAAATCGGTGAAGTCCATCTCTGTGCTCCATTCATAGCGACCTGGGGATGTAATAGCACCAATAATTTTGATTGCTCTTTTGGGTGGGATTTTAAGCCAGCTTTTTTCATTTTGATCTGTTTTTTCTGGAACAAAAATTACATCACCTGGGTTCAAATCTGGTACTGTTACTGACGTTAAGCCTTCACTATAACCTTGAAGGTCAAAAAGAATACTTTCCCCATCAGGTGTTAATATTTTAATTTGTCGAGTTTCAGCAAAACGAGTTGGTCCACCTGCATTAGCTAATATATCCAAAAAATTAGTGCTGTCAGCTGCCTCATAAGCGCCAGGTTTTTGTACTTCACCCATTATATATACAGTGCGTGAAGTTGTATTTACATCATCAACCATAATAGGGACATATACAGTGGAACCTGATTTTAACCTAGGCATGGTGTCATTATTAGGTTTATCAAGATACGCTTTTAAATCAAAAATTATGGGCGTTTTATCATTAATTACACGGATTTTAGTTACATCAGCGTAACGTGTTACCCCTTCAGCTCTCATTAAAGCGTCTAGTACGCTCATCTGTTCTTTGAAAGAGAAACTTCCTGGATTATGAACCTCTCCTAATAATGTAATTGCACTGTTATCGCTTGCGTCACCAGATGCACTTAATGTTTGTGCGTCAAAGTCAATTTGTACATTACCAAGTAATGGCGATACTGGCACAAATACTGTATCTGCACTTTTAAGTTTCGGCAGTAATTTGCTATTACCAGAATCAAGATACGCTTTGTAATTAAACTCTATAACTTCTTCACCTCGACGAATTTGTAGACGATCTAACTGAGCCCCTGGTTTTAAATCCCCCGCCGCAGATATAACCATTTGAATATTTCCATCAAATGGGATACTCACTTGTGAGGGAGTATTAACATAACCTAATACATTGATAATAATGTCACGAGATCTTACTTCCACGTAAAAATCTTCCATTGCCACATAAATATCGCTTAGGAGCGTTTTTAACTCACCTTCAACTTGACTTACTTGTTTATTAATAACAACCACCTTACCAATTTCAGGTAATAAAATGGTGCCGTCTTTATTAACTTCAAATACATTTTCGAATTCAGGTTCTCCAGGTAAATACAAAAATAATTTATTGCCCACTTCAATATTTCTAGTGTTATTTTCAGCATTTTCATTACTTAAGCAAACACTAGAATAGCTCAATAGAATAGTTAAAATGATCACAATAAACTTCATACTAATACTCCTTCGGACCATTTAATATTTTGGTCCAATTAGATAAAGATTTAGCTTTAGGATTGGTAGATTCATCATCTGCTGTAATATCAATCACAATCGCTTCGACTCTTCTGTCAGAGTGACGTTTAGCAAATGAATCAGCATCACTACTATAAGGCTTTAGATTACCTTGAGTTAGGGTTGTTATGTATTCAGGATTCACACCATAAATACCTAGCCAATGCTTTACTGTTTCTGCTCTTTTGAGTGCCAGTTCAAAATTATCATTCCGAGTGCCGGATTCATCAGTATGACCAATTAGTAATAGTGATATATTTTTAACTTGTTTAATTAAGTCTGATGCCTGTGCTAGCTGGGCCATGTATTTAGGCGTAATTTGAAAATCATCAACAGCAAATTGATTATCACTGTTAAGTAGGTTTTTAATTTGATCTCTAATTGACCGTGTTGCTTTTTCTTGAGCCTCAACTTTTACACCCGCACAAGATGTCATTTTGCTTACAGTTTCAAAATGATTACTCAACTGTGTTAGAGCATGATGATGTATTAATAAATCATGCTCTGCGTCTTGCCACATTTGTGCAGACACTAATCTTCTAATACGATTTTCATAGATTTGTGCTCTAAGCAATTGTCCTGGCATGCATTGTTGAATCCCTTGAGCTTTAAGTAAATCAAGTTTTAGTACTTGGTGCTCAAATTCACTAATAACGAGGGTTTCTTCTGATTGGAAGATCCTATCTTCTTGTTCATCCGTTAACGGGTAATTTTGATATCTTTCAGCCCATCCACCTTGCCCTTCATCTGGCCAAGAAGCACAGCCTCCCATTAATATTATTAAAACTAAACATATTATGTGCTTCAAATTCATAGTTTGTCCTTAAATTACGTCAGACTGCTCGATAAATGGAATTGTTTTATCTACACGTAACAAGCTCATCAGTTTATGGGGTTGCCCTGATACGTTTAGCAAAGCTAGTTTTTGTCCATTTTTTTCAATGCGCTTATATAAAAAGACCATCGCACCAATACCTGATGAATCAATAAATTCAGTTTTAGAGAAGTCTAAAATAATCTGCGGTTCAGGACTGTGAGCTAATTGCTCAAATTGATCTTTAAATGTATCGACGGTTAGGCCTGAGAAATCTGTGGGGAGTGCGATAATTTGAATATCGCTATTTGCATTAGTTGATGAAGTCATAATATTAACCTTTATGTTGTTAGCTAATTAAATATAGTACAACTTAAGTGCCAATGTTTAACTTATTGATATATAAATGATAAAGATTAAGGAATGAAAATAAATACGCAAAATGCAACATAACTATAGTCATCCTTTGCATTTTGCGAACTTGTTTGGCGGCTTTATTGCCCTTTCCCAGTAAAAACAACGATAAAAGTTTTAGTTAAAATTGATATTTCCATTTTTAACCAGGACATTGGCGACGATAAACTGAGTACATAGGCATAATCCCACCCTATTTTATTTCTCGCATCTTCTAAGGTTTCATCATAACCATTCATTACTTGCGCAAGGCCTGATATGCCGGGTTTGATGCCATAAGTTCGTTGACAAAAGTATGGGATTTCTTTTTCTAATTTACCGTAAAATATAGGCCTTTCTGGTCTTGGGCCTATTAAAGACATATCGCCTCGTAATACATTCCACAATTGCGGCAATTCATCAATTCGGGTTTTACGAATAAAGCGACCAACCGGCGTTATCCGAGGGTCATCTTTCGAAGCCCAGACAGCACCACTTACAGCTTCAGCATCAACAACCATCGAGCGAAATTTATAAACATTGAATAAAGAGACGAATGTATCTGTGCTTTCACCAACCCTAAATTGTTTAAATAGCACAGGCCCTTTCGACGTTGATTTAATAACGATGGCTGTAGTAAGCAGAATAGGAAGCACAAGAACTAACCCAACAATTGACCCAATGATATCAATTACTCGCTTAATAACTCTAACTACCGGAAATTTTTGTTTCGATAATGTATTTACACGTCGCCATGGCTTATTAAAACTACCAAATTCATATTTAATAATGCCTAAGAGCGCCATAAAATAGCTATTGATGATATAGATAACTTTGTCGACAATGGGTATTTTTTTTTGCACATTAAAAAGGCGTTTTATAAAGTCAATACTATGTATCGTTATTATTCCAGTACTTATTAATATAGCCCAAGGTGCATGGATAACTATTGCAGCACAAAAAACGGTAATATAAATTGCAGCTAAGATTAGCGGCATCACCCCGCGCAGTACTTTATGCGAAAAAAAGTTAATAAACGTCCAGCCTAACCTAGGGTTGAGCAATGACATTAAAGATTTTATTTGCTGCCAGTTACCAGCCCCCAACCTCACGCGACGAGCATAGTCTTGTGCTTGTTGATCCGAGTCCAATTCATATATAACAATATCTTTATCGATGACTGCTTTGCCGCCACTTTGCATAGCTCGCATAGATAAGACAAAATCGTCATTAATTGTTCCATTCTCAAGCTCAAATGCATGATCAGATCTCATCGCAAACATTGCACCAGGCACTCCAATTACAGCACCACGTTCAGATTCCATCTGTTTAAGTTTATTTTGATATTGCCAGTAACCTTTTTGTTCATTTGTCGCTGCTTCATCAAGTGTATATAGCCCGGTGGTCACGGTAACATCAGGGTCTTCAAATTGGTTTGCGATTTTATTTAATGCATCAATGCTTAGTAATGCGCTAACATCTGAAAACAATAAAATATCGTATTGTGAACGAGCAATATTTATTAAGGTATTAATACCTTTAATTTTCCCTTGGTTATCTGGGTTTACATGAAAAAAACAGTTTACTTGTTGATCAAAAAGAGATGCTTGAGCCTTTTGCGCTAAATCAAAGCTATTATCTGTACAACCATCGAAATAGACATGTATATCAAATTTTGTTGTCGGATAAAGTAAAGAAGCAAGGTTATGCAGCTTTTCACTTATATGTGCCTGTTCATTATAAACACACATTAATATTGCAATAGTGGGTAATTCATCCGTATTTACCGCAGTATTGTCTGTCGCTTTATCTTGAGGCTGCGAAGCAAGCTCTGGTTTTAATAACCTGAGTAGTAATGGATAGCCTAAGTGGTGGTATAATACGATACTCACCAACAAAATGAAGATAACCATAAATATTTCCATTTTTTATTCCTTAAACTGTCAAACCTGCATATAAGTTATCGTATTGGCTACTCATTCCCTTAGCGTCTGCAAGAGCTATAACATGATTTCGAATTGGCATACCACTTATTAGAGTTGTTGCTTTAATCAACGCGGGAGCTAAATTATGAGGCTCTGATGCAGACACTAGAATACCTTGCTCTGGGGTTACTACTTCATGAATACCACCTACATCAGAGGCAACGATAGGTTTACCACATGCCATAGCTTCTAATATAGATAATGGCAGTCCTTCTCGTTGTGAAAACAAACACATAACATCAATACTGGAATAAAAGACTTCCATATTCTGAACGTTCCCTAGAAAGTGAACCCGTTCTTGTAAACCCATTTTCAAAGTCAAAGCATTTAATGTGCTTTTTAAACTCCCATCACCGGCAAAAACTAAATGATAATCGCTAGGAAGATCCAGCAAGCTCATGATTAGATCTTTATGTCCTTTACCTTCCTCTAAACGTGCAGAACATCCAATGAGTGTTGCAAATTTAGGTAAGCTGAATTCATATCGTGCATGATCACTGTCAATTGATGAAAACTTACAGCAATCAACGCCATTTAAAATAGTTGAGTCTGTGTTAATGGCTGTTTTTGAATGGAAGTCATCAGCAACAACTTTTGCATCGGCAACCCAGTGTACATTTGATAAACTATTTAGCGCTTTAGTAATAAAACGTTGTTTAAAGTTATTTAAATACCATGCATCATGTACTGTCGATAGGTGCTTAAGTTGGTTATTCTTAGCAGAAACACAGGCAAGACCTCCGTAAAGCATTGGTCCAATATGATGGCTATGAATAATATTAATATTGTATTGCTCAACTAACTCAACTAGTTTGTTTACAACATCCAGTTTAAAGCCAGGTTGTTTGTCTAAACAGATTATTTGTGGATTAAGCTCAGCAAGTTCAGGCCACGAAGCTATAGCGGTGTCTTTATCTCCTTCTAAAGAGACAATAATGCTACTTTGGCTATAACGACTTTTTTGTAATAAAGTGACAGCCATTTTTTCAAGACCACCAATTTTAAGATGTTGTACTAAGTGCATAACCTTCATGATAATTCACCCTCTTTAACCATATTTTGATCACTGTGTTCAAACTCAAAATCGTTATCAATAATTGGTAATACTGTAACGACTTCACAACATGCTAGCTTTTCAATAGTCTGTATATCCTTCAATCTACTATCACAAAGTACAGCAACGAACACACTCGCTATACCTGTAAAAATGCCTAGAAACACTCCCACGATACTTGATAAAATAAGTGAAGTATTAATTGGCTGAGTAGGACTATATGCCCGCTCGATATTTTTAACTTTATCCGGGCCTTCATATTTAACTAACTTACCCGTGACTTTAGCCATTTCGTAACGGCTCAGCATGTCTTTATAAAGTGACTGCTTCACGTCATAGTCACGCTCTAATTTTCTTAATTGCTTTTCAACATCGCTTGTTACTAATAGCCGATTGCTAACCAGTTCAACTTGCTCAGAAAGCATCTCGAATTCCTGCTCTTGCTGAAGTACTTGATTCTTTGCCTCTTCAAGTGCTAAAAGTTGTGAAACTAAAACACTGGTTTCGTTATTTTTATCTGTGGGTAAGGTATTAACCATTTGCCAAAGTTGATCGATGTTCTCTATATCAACCTCTTTACTGGTTTCAAGTAAAGCCTGCTGTCGGTTTTTAAGATTCGTAAGTGCCCTTTTTTTTTCAACAACTTTACTGTGTTTGTCGGTATAGCGTGATCTTAATGTACTCAGTTCTGATTCAGTTCTAATTATTTTCTCTTCAATTCGTCCAAGAATGGGGTTTGCTTGTCCCATTTTGTTCATTAGTGCTTTAAGTTTAGCTTTAGCCCCTGAAAGTACGATAGATTTCTGTTGCTGATCTGATAGTAATTTATCAAATGTCTGACGGTTACTGTGTAAAACGGCTGGTAACGTGCTGCTATTTTTAGCTTTAAATTGAGCAAGCAACTCTTCAGATAGTTCCAGTTCATCTCTTAAACTCACTAGCTGTTGATAAAAAAATTGCTCAGATGTATCAAGTGAGGCTTTAGTTGGTGCAAGCAAGCTTTCTATAAATTTCTCAACGATTTTTTCCAGTACTGCTTTCATTTGTGTCTGGTCATGCCAAGTAAAATTAACACGTACTAATTCATCGCCAATTAAAGATAATGACAGCGCTTTTGCTAATTTTTGATGTATTTCTTCAACTTCTTTTGGCTTTGAGTTTTCATTAATTAGTTCAGTTTCCCTTGCTACAGTAATCAATACTTTACGGCTTATTACTAATGTGCGAAGTGCGGCCATACGGTCAGACAATTGAAAAGAAAAAGATAAATCATCTAAATAAGGATTTAGTAATGCAGATTCTTCAATTAAAATTGTTGCATGATTCATGTATTGCTTTTGTGCAGTTGCTGACATAACGAAAACGACAATAGGTACAATGCATAGCGGGATCATAAATAGTTTAGCGCGGGTGTACAGAGCGTACAGCGCCAAATAAAGTAACCTTTTAATTTGCTCTTTTACCAACATCTATTTACCACCGATATTTCGCATTTTGCTAATTCGTTTCTCGAATCTATTTGCATTTTGAGAAACTCATCTCTAAAACAAACTATTAAATTAATAGCTGCAGGTTGTGAGCCACAATGATGAAAAATTTAGGGGAATAAGCACACCAACAGTAGAATTTGAGGTTCAGATTAAATCAGGCAAGTTTAGTCGCTGAGATTTACTAAATGGGATTCCACTAATGATGCTTTCGATTGCCAGCTGTGGTTACTTGCTAAGTTTGACTGTATCTCGCTGAAAGAGAACTCAGTTGCGCAGCTTAATTGAACTGCTATATCAACACGTGTTATAAATCCATCATGATCATGAGCAACTAAAATAGTTTCTTGGTATTTATTTACAGCAGGAAAACTGGTGGCTACGATCGGAGTACCACATGCAAGGTATTCCTTTAGTTTGAGGGGATCACAAGCTCTTATTTGCTCATTATCTATAAAAGGGAGTAACGAAACTTGCCAATGTTGTGAAAATTGAGCAAGCCTAGCATGATCAACAGCATTTATATGCGTCACATTGGAAAGCGCCAACAAGTCGCTAAAATCATCGCTTATATTTCCAACAAGAACCAGCTCATATTGAGTACGACTGGTAGCTAATTTGTATAATAGCGCTTTATCTAGCCAAGCATTTAAAGAGCCATAAAAGCCTATTTTTGGTTTATTTATGCCTTTGAGCTCAATTGCTTTTACTGCTCTGTTATGAAATAAATCAAAATCAACACCATGAGTTAGTAATTCTACTTTTTCTTTGGGCATTTTATCAGCCAAAAAATCGCTAATAACGTAGATTAAATCAGCTTTTTTTATCAATGCAGATTCAAATGGTTCAACCATTTGATGATCAACCCCCGCTAATGCGCTAAAATCATCACCACAATAATAAACAACACGATCGATTCCTTTTCGTGGGGATATTAGAGAAATGGCAGTGGGTACGCTTAACCAATAAATAATAGGCTGTTCATTTAAAAATGAACAGCGTGAAAATAAATAACGGTTAAACATCCTCGCTAAATTAAAGTCATGCCATGGTAAAATAAATAAATTATACACTTTCATTAACTTATCGTTATCAGCAGACGTTGCTTGATTTTTTTTGTTCGTATTGCTGCTACAGAGTTGCATCAGCTTTTGTAAAACTCTTTTAATATCAGTAACTTTGATGCTTGGCTTCCTCATTCCGATTGAATTTATCCAATGCACTTCATGCTTTTCAGATAATTCTTTAAACAGGTGCTGAGTACTACTTGGGTGTCTCCCCCAATCTTCTCCAAAAACAACAAACTTCATATATCAGCCCTCTATATTTTTTACGACTTTAGCTGGATTACCCGCAGCGATAGTCATTGCTGGAACATCTTTGGTCACTACACTGCCTGCCCCAATTATTGCCCCGCGACCTATTGTTACGCCAGCGAGTATAGTAACGCCTGTGCCGATCCATGCGCCTTGTTTTATGACTATATCACCTACTTGAGACTCATCATCGGGTAAGCCTGCTGCGCGTTTATCACAGTCAATTGGGTGCCCTGGGAAACCAGCTAAAAAGACACGTCCAGCTAGGCGTACATCATCTTCAAGCACAATTAATCGACCTACTGAAAATGCATTTTGCCATCCAATATCAACGTTGTTTCCAATAATAAGTTTCGGCGTCATACCGTCACTCCCTCTTGCACAAAACGTACTTATTCCCGAAATACGATTATTATTACCGCAACTAATTTCAATATTACCCAGTAGTTGCGGCATACCGGAATAAAGGAAGAGCCCTTGTTTTGAACCCTTAATTTGGCTTTTGAAAAGTGGCGTAAAATAAAAAATGCGCATTAATTCACTCACCACTGTAATGAGAAAATTATGTAATTTATAGATCGCAAAATGCAAACCTGGAATGACGAACATTTGCGGATTTCGAATGGTTTTTGCGATTTTAAAAAGTGACTTAGCTAATGAACTATCACTATTTTTTAACCACATTTTGAAATTTAAAATCATGCTATAACTCCTTTTGACTTTCAAGTGCAAGCTTTTCTAATGCAATTGTCAGTGCTAAAATTATGTACAAAGGCCAAGTAAATGCTTGAGTTAAAAAGGTTCCAGATACCATAAAGCCAATTAAACCGGCTTTTAGTGCCGAAGCATTTATTGCAATGTTGTCGTTACGGTTAATTTTTATAAGCGTAAAAACTCGCGACAAACTTCTATAAATGCTGACTATAACTAGAATGAAAATACATAGTCCAACAAAGCCCGTTTCTCCTAATACTTGAAACCATGTACTATGCACTGCATGATTCTTGCCATCCCAATGCGGACTGTAAAAGTAATAATTAACAAAGAAGTTATTCACTCCAACCCCTGTTAAAGGATTAGCAAGCGCCATATTAATAGCCGCTTGCCATGCATAAATACGTCCCATTGCCGACTCATCAACGCCGCCTTCTTGAGCCCCTCCGCTTTGACGATCAGTAATACCGGCAAAAATCATAAGTACCAACATCCCCACTACGCCGATACCAGCAACGATTAGCGGATTTTTAATTTTTTGGTATAAGAAAAAACATATAATTGCAGCAATACCGAGTAACCCTCCTCGGCTTTGTGTTGCTATAACTCCTGATATTGCTAATAGCAAACCGATTGCAGCTAGCAATCTACGCAACGAGTGTGCATTTGTGTTAAACATCTCGGCGGCTAAAAAAGAGACTGGAAACATCAATACTAAAGACAAATCATTTGGGTCGCCTAATTGAGAGCGAATATCGCGAGAAATCGTAACCCGAGTGCCTTCTACTAGGCCAATACCATTGATTTTATTGCTTAAAGCAACAATTGCTATGGTAACCCCCGACACCATAATACCTAGGCGAACACTATTAAAATGAGAAAGAGATGTCATCCACCAACTAATAGCGAAAACCATAATTAGCACTTTGACCAATACACCTGACCAATATTCTATTGCGATCCCTTTATTTGAAGCACTAAATACACACACTGTGAGCCACACAAACCAAATTACAAAAATTAGATGAGTTGTACTCCAATGTGGCTTAAGTTTTTTTGAAATAAATAAATGCCACACGATCCCTAAAATAGACGCCAATGCTAAAAGCTTGGGGATCTTCAGAGGCATTAGCACAGGGAATGCTTCGTGTAGTCTAAAATAACTAAATAAAATAAATAAAATAATAAAGGCCACACTTACTTTAACTGCTGTAAATGCGGCAAAAGGTAGAATCAAAAAAGCAAATACAGCAATAGGACCCAGTTGAAGATACAACCCAACTACTAAAAATGTAACTAAGCTTGCATTAATAAGATGACTATTATTTTTATAAAATTGATGCATCAACATGCCTTGTAGGGAAAGCTTTAATTACTCGCTGAATATCTGTTTTATAGAGTAATGAAAGAAAAACTAAAAATGCAGTGAGGATACCAATATGTAAAACAAACCATTGTGGGTAAAAGACTACGCTACAGAACAAACAAGCAAGTGAAATCCAACTCACTATTAAGTCTTTGACGTTAATTTGTATTTTTTCAAGTCGTTGGCTTATCACAAAAAAACTGGCTGCTTTAAATAACTGCATTATTAACAATGCTAAAATTGCACCGTTAACACCTTCATTTGCAACCAACAACCATAACCCAATCATTGCGATTACTGCTGCACATGCATTTATTAATGTTACGTACAAGCCATTTTTATGCATAAAACAGCCTATATTTAAAATATCGCTATGATGCCTTATTGCAACAATAATTATTAAGGCGGGTAACCACCAAGTGTTTGTTTGATATGCTGAAGGTAAAACCAGATTGAATAATATTGGAGCTAGTATCAACATAATAGCGCATAACGCTAAACCAATATTAAGACTGCGCACCGCACTAAAACTGTAGTTAACTTTGTCTTCTTTTATAAAGTCAAAACGCTTGGCAAACCACCACATTCTAATTGGTTCGAACGTGAAAGAAGTCATAACTGCAAACTGTACAGCAACATAATATTGGGCTAAGACGGCTTCTCCCTCATGCGCAACAATAAACCAGTTTTCAGCGCCATTGCCAGCGTACACACATAGTGACGATACTATGATAGCCAATAAAAAAGCGCTATGTTGTTTATTGAGTCGCCATGAAATGGATGCATAGGTAATTGTTAATTTTTTTATTACAAAAAATAGCGCAATGAGCAAAATCAGTAACGTGCTGATCATTCCTGAAAACATGACACCGGTGATACCTTTTCCCAAAAGTAATAATGAGATCGTAACTACAGTTTGTAATAAACCATGGCAGACGGCTAATACGCAATAATGTTTAGCTAAATTGTAAACTCTAAAATATGTATAAGGTATTGCTAGTAAAGCGGATAAGGACAAGTTAATACATAACAGTTGAAAATCAAGTGGTGCCACATTAGCAGGTAAATGCACAATAATTTTATGTGTAAAAATCAAAGCAATTACAATAAATAAACTACAAACAACAGCGCTTAAAACTAAACAATCTCTAAACAAAGCAAGCTTTAATCGGTTGTCATTATACTGTTGTTTAAATAAAAGCTCTGGCAAACCTAAACATAGCAAAAGTGAACACACCGAGGAGACAGAAACCAAAAAGTTTAATTCCCCAAACTCTGTTAAATCTAAAAGCCTTGTCGTTACTGGCAGTAATAAAAACCCAAGTCCTTTAACAACGACAACAGATATACCAAAATATAGTATTTGCTTTAAGCCTGTCATAGGCTCTCCTATAGGGCTTGCACCCATTGTGAGAGTTTTTTTGCCTGATGCGTTGCATTAAATTGTTTAGCAACAAGTTTCTTTGCATTTTGGCCCATTTCAAAGCGTTGATGTGGTGTTAGCAAGTAAAACTTATAGATCATTTTTGTGATATCAGAAATACTCCCTGGTAAGCATTTATAACCTACTTGATTAGTTACTATTTCATTCGCCCCCATAAGACTAGTAGTTAGTACAGGTACACCGCAGGCCATAGCTTCTTTTAATACAACGGGACCTGTATCACGGTCGCCATTGTTAGCAATGCAAAATGGAGCGATAAGTGCAGAGTATTGGATAGTATTTTGAGCGATCCAATCAGGAGACTTTTTGCCTAAAAATTTGATTTGATCTCGAATTCCTAGTTTCTCAGCCATATAAATCAAATCATTTAACATTGGGCCGTCCCCTACTACATCCAATGTAATATTGAATTCATTAGGCAGTTGCTTTAAAGCAGGTAATAAAAATTGTAAGCCTTTTTTCTCCACTAAACGACCAATAAATAATAACTTAACAGACTCATTAAGTGATCTAGGTGAAAACCTAAATTGCTCAAGGCTGATACCACAATGAAGTAACTTGATAGAGTTTTTTGAGTATTCCTTAAATTGGTCAGCCATGTCTTTGCATACAGCAACAGAGAAGTCGCACAATGCAACTTTTTGCTCTAAATCAGCTTTATTAACATACACATCGTGGCCATGACCTATAGACGATACAGTGATCCCAGCAATTTTAGCGCCGATGATCCCATAAGCTAATGGACCATGCATAAAGTGACAATGCAGATGGTTTATATTGAATTTATTAATTAAACGAGCAATCTCATTTCCATAAGCTAATAATGATGGTGTTGAAATAGATTTAAATTTATTTGAGTAATTCAGTGCTTTAAAAAGCGTAGGTAATTTTGTAGTAAAATTCGAGATGCTTATAATTGATGGTTTATCTATTGTTACAACATTAACATTGATATCTAAAGCTGTTACCAGCTTTGTTTTTTCAAACGTAATAACAGTCACTTTATGACCCGTAGCTACTAATGCGTTAATTTCAGTGATTACAAAAGTTTCAGATGCAATTGGAAAGCTTGGTACAAGGATGCCAATGTGTTTCATAGTTAATTCCCAAAGAATATATATTAACTATTAAGTGGCAATATCCGTGCCTTATAAAAAACCACTAAAACCGCTCATATTATCACCGCTTTGCAAAATACTTGCAAAATGCAATGCGTTTAACAAATTAAAACTTAAAAACAGTGTTTAAATGGGCATTAAATCTTGGCTTCGTAATTGCGTAGTATTACTTAAGGTAATTAAAGAGAGAATGGATATGAAACCTGATGTTAGCGTTATAATCCCAAATTACAATTGTATAGATTACTTAGCTAAATGTATCGATAGTATTGTTATGCAAAAAAACATATTAGTAGAGATTATTATTATCGACGACGGTTCAACAGATGGTAGCGTTGACTGGATAGAACATGAACAAAAAACTGTCCCTCAGATTGTACTGATCAAACAAAGCAGACAAGGAGTTGTTAATGCTAGAAACTTAGCAATTGAAAAAGCACAATCAGAATATATAGCTTTTTTGGATGCTGATGACTATTGGTGTGAGGATAAGTTATTTTCACAATTTAATTATATGAAAAAAAATATTGATTGTGTTCTCTCGTTTACAGATTACATGCACATAACAGAAGATGGCAAAGAGATTATTAAGTGCTTTGAGTATTGGCCTGAAGCTAATTTTTCTAAAAGTAAGTCTCTTATAAATGATTACAAAACCTTTGATGATGCGCTGAGTAAATTAATGTACGCAAACGTAGTCGGCACATCAACAGTCATGGTCCGTCGAAGCGCAATTATAGAGGCTGGATGTTTTGATAATAAACTAACCAGCGCAAGTGATTTAGATTGCTGGTTAAAACTAGCGAATATTGGAAATGTTGCCTATTCACAACAATGTGCTATGCATTACTTAATGAGAAGTAATTCAATCACGGCAAATAGACTTAACAGACTGACCGCGATGGTTGAAATTGTTAATCGTAATATCAAAAACTTAAGTTTTTTAGAAAATGCTAAAGTTAAAGCTAGAATTAATGAATGTTATGGCGAGTTTTACAGAGAAGTCGGCAAGCGAGGCAAAGCATTAATGTGTTCTCAAAAAGCATTTTATTTATTTCCTCATAAACGAAATTTTAAACACCTACTTTATGATCTTAAAAGCCTTGTAGGAAATAAATAATGTCACATACTATTGTGATAGTCGATGATGACGAAGCGATTTTACGAGCTTTAAATCGCTTACTCAAAGCAGACTTTATTCTTATTCTATTTACTAATCCTTTAGAGGCGATTAAGTATGCGAAAGAAAATGAAATAGATCTGGTTATTTCTGATTTGCTTATGCCAAATATTGATGGCTTGAATTTGCTAGAGCAGTTTAAACAGATCCAACCTGACTGCTCACGAATGTTGCTCACAGGCTATGCAGATTTAGAAACATCTAAGTCTGCGATTAAACAAAACATTGCTCATTTGATAACATCCAAACCATGGGATAATTTTGAATTAGTGATGCTTATTAGGTTGTTAATTGAAAATAGTTGTTTACGCAAAAAAATGCTGTGAACATTATCTACCTTTCTATCATTTTAAATGTTAAAGAACGATGATCACTACCTTTTATTGTTGATAAATAGACCTCTCTAAGTTTAATGTTTTCACTTACAATACAGTGATCAATCGGTACCCCTGTAACTTCACTAAATAACTGACTAAAAGGAGACCAGCTAGAATAAATACCGTAGGCGTCAACGCATGTTTCACCGAGATCACTTGGAAAATAACGAGACCAGCTAACTGTATTTAAATCCCCTGTTATAAACCAACTACTATCAGTACTTGTAACAGCTGTAGTTAACACACGAAGTAACTGGTTCCGTTGCATCCAAAGCTCTTTTGAACGAGGTGAAGGTGGATGTAAAAAAAAGCCATACAGTACTTCGTCATTTTTTAAAAAACCTAACTTAATATAACCAAGCTTTCGATTTTCCTGTGTATTTAAATATCGAAATATAATTGGCAGTCTAGAAACAACCACAATACCAAATGGGGAGCCTTCTACTGAGTCATACCCATAGAGTGAAAATTGTTCATTAAACTTAGTTAATTTACTACGATGTGTATCATTAAACTCTTGAAGAACTAAGATGTCCCATGTATTTTCTTCATAAAAATCTTGTAACACAGTTTTAATATGCTGATTATAGTAATGCAGGTTTATTAATTTAACCGTGATTGTATCTTCTTCTGTTATGTTAAATTTACTTTGAAATGGTGCATAGTGAGCTAACAGCAAAACAAAAGAAATACTTAATAAAACCATAGCCGTTTTTTTAATCTTCAAAAATAGCAGTAAACTAATTAAGACCAAGCAATAAATTAGCTGGCCTCTAAAAGAGGCTATTAAATCCAACACATAGTTATCTATTTTGTTAAAAGCCAAGAACAATACAAAAATATAAACCCCACCGAGAAATATTGCCATAACCCCTCCTTTGATAATTATTTTAGTAAAGGTTCACAGCAGGTGCTTATTATTATTTACCTAAAACCCAGTATGATGTGTTCTTTTTCTGTTGCGAATAAGCCCAATTTAAGCTTATTCGCATACTTTTTATTTATCGAAACCATAAATCATTTTGTCACATACAACAGGTGTCGGACGATGGTTATCATCAACAGCCACAAAGGTAAAACTTCCTGTAATTGCTGAGTGTTTGTTATCTTTATGCATAGTCTCTAAAAATATTTCAACATCGACTCTTAAGCTAGTATTACCAACGTGAACAACTTTTGATATTAGTTCAGCAAACGTTCCTGCAGGAATTGCTTCTTTAAAGTCGACTCGATCAGATGAAATAGTGACTAGTGGCTTTCGACAAAAACGAGTCGCTGCAATAAATGCGACTTCATCCATCCATGCTAATGCATCACCACCAAATAAAGTATTGTGGTGATTAGTCCGTCCAGGGAATACCGTTTTAGTAACAGATGTTGTTGAATCAATAATTCGCTGTGCAATAATCTTTTCACGATTTACTTCAGTTGTCATAGTTTCTACTTTTTGTTTGCTAATGTGTCTAACATCATAAGAGCTGGATCAAGGCGTTCGCCCTTCCAATTAAAACGCCAATCTAAATGCGGGCCAGTCACTCGTCCTGTAGCGCCTATTTCAGCTATTTTTTCCCCACGGATAATTTTATCACCTACTTTTACATCTAATTTACTCAAATGAATATAAGTTGATGTAACGCTATGGCCATGATCTAAAATTAAGGTGCCGCCAGAATAATACAAATCAACATCAGCAAAAACAACAGTACCGCTCACAGGCGCATACACTGGACTACCCGTTTTATTGGCAATATCTAAGCCAAAATGAGGCCTACGGGGTTCTCCATTAAAGTAACGTTGACTACCATAAACACCCGAAATCCTTCCTTCGGCAGGTTTATAAACAGGATCTAAAAAGTAGGTTAGTTCTGAATCTACTTTTCGTGCATTACGAACAGCAACAGCTTCACGGCTGATACGTGCACTCACCTCTTTAGGTGGCGATACATATTTTTTAGCTACACCGGTGATTTTATCGATATTATAATCACGCTTGGTGATCAATATAGGTTGCTCGTGTGCCTTGCTGTTGCTATCAACCCACGATAAATTGTGCTTAAGCTGCGAATCACGGCCAAAGCCAAATGCAAAAAAACCCTCCTTTGTTACTTTTAATGGCTCACCATTAAACTTTATCAAAGTAGCGTCTTCAAGCTGCCCGGTGACTAAACCACCTTGCGTTAAATGGCCTTTTAATTCGACTGCTTGGCTAAAAAAGCTTAATGTTGATAATGCGCCTACTAAAATAAAATTACGCATAACAAATTGACCCTTTAGCGACACCTTCATATGCCGTAACCTTTACATCATTATCAGGGTGTACTAATTTAACTTGTTCAGCTAAGTAAGCTGCAATACATTCAACGGTTGTATCTACGGGTAAAATATCGCAACGAACCTTACTAAGTACCATTTCGAAATAACCTTGGGCAGCCGTATATGCAAAACATAAATCATCTTTTTTTGCAGTGATGTGAATTAATTGCTCTGCTTTAATTTCATCTTCAGCGGTCGCTAAATAGATATCTTGCCATTTATCAGCCCATTGTTTTTGTAAACGAGGCATAGCCATACCATCTAATGCAATACCAATTTGTGACCGATGGCCATGAATAATACGCTGGCAATTCCCGTCATGCTTTTTAAGCCCATGACTGTAATGATAATAAAAGCTTTTACTATGCTCAGGCTTTAGTTCAATCTCGATTTTGTCTATGTTACTAGGCAGTTGCGGCATAATTGTAGCGATTAAAAAGTCGATGACTGATTGTTCATTAATAACAGGTGCATCGATCATACAAAATGCTTGATGCGGCGCACTCATCGCTAAGTGATGGCCGTCACCAAAAGTACAATCAAGTGTTCTATAGTCATCATATGCGACTACTTCACCTTGAATAATTGACGGTATCGCTAGCTTATGATCAATACAATCATCAATAATACCTTTGATCTGTTTTTTAACTAAACCAAAATCGAGAACCATCGATTCTTCATTTAATTGACCGTGCAACGTTAAATCAACAATCCAGCTTTCGCCAACTGCGCCTCGTTTATTACACAGATAAGAAAAATCAATTACTGTAAGTGCGTTAACAAAAAGGATCATAAACTTCCTTTATACTGGTTAAAAAATCAGGCTAATTATACCCAAACCACCTCAAGAAGCGAGTTTAGGTTTGAATTAAAAGCCATTTAACTAACGCATTAATGAAAATAAGACGTAATTAGATATATGCAACATTAAGTTTAAGCATATCCTTAATTTTTCGTCTATTTTTTTGAAGTCTTGATGACAGAATTTGATAAAAATTCTTTTATTTTAAACGTGAAATTAACATGTTATTTATCTTTTTAGATTGATTTACGTGCTAATCAACTATTTTTTAACTGCTCAGAGTTGTTTAGCGTACAAGTGTACGCTAAAGTACTCTGCAATTTCTAAGCGACGAAAAAGTGTTATGGAACCTAAAAATAGCTATACAAAAGAAGATTTGATCCTATGTGGTCAAGGCGATATGTTTGGTGAAGGCAATTGCCGCTTGCCAAGTGATAACATGTTAATGATGGATCGCATCATTTCGATCACTGATGATGGTGGTGAACACGGTAAAGGTGAAATAGTTGCAGAGCTAGATATCAACCCTGACTTATGGTTTTTTGATTGCCATTTTAAAGGTGACCCTGTAATGCCTGGTTGCCTTGGTTTAGATGCGATGTGGCAATTAGTTGGCTTTTTCCTTGGTTGGTCAGGTGGTCCTGGTCTTGGTCGTGCTTTAGGTGTAGGTGAAGTTAAATTTACTGGCCAAGTGTTACCTACCGCTAAAAAAGTTACCTATCGTTTAACGATGAAGCGCGTAATTAAACGACGTTTATTCATGGGAATGGCTGACGGCACCGTTGAAGTTGATGGCCGTGTAATCTATGAAGCAAAAGATCTTAAAGTAGGCCTTTTTCAAGATACTAGCGCGTTTTAATTTTAAAACATTCCTGCAAAAACGCCTCGCTATTTTAGCGAGGCGTTTTTGCTTAAATTTGATCTAACCTTTAGGTCTTATACAAGTTACGACTATCTATCGCCTCACGCCAACCACCTAACCATTCTGATTTAGGATCTATTTGTTGATAAGGGCAAAGGTCTTTTGAACGACCCGCTAAGCCTGCTTTAAAGCCTTGAGAATGAGCTCTTTCTAACCGATCTCTTTTCTGTCTCTTCATAGGTAAATCCTCACCTTTTATATTTATATATTTGTAGCGTTTATGACATCTACATTTAATGAATAGTTAATAAAACTGTTAAATTCAAATCACAAATGCAATTAAATAAATTGACATTAACTAAGCTGCTGATGCAAAAATGAATTAACATTTTAAAAAGCAATATGGTCATACCACTGACTCAGCGATTTATATTCATACAAAGATTACGGCAATCTAATCAATCAGAGGTACTCATGTGCTTTAATTATGACCAGTCAATATCTCTGATAGTTCCTAAAATAAATGTAATTATGACAATTTTATTTCAACTATTTAAATCTAAAGAAGTTCTTATATTTCTTACTTTATCGAAAAAAACATAATCACTAAGTTAACAATCGCAATATTTTTACGAATAAAATTAATACTTGCACATATAAATACGATCGGTCTAATATATGTATATGATAAAAAATACCGAACAGCAACCGCGACGTGGTCGCCCACCAAAAGCTAATCGCAGTAATGCCGACACAAAAGCATTATTGATTTCAGCAGGCGTGGAAACTCTCACTGAATTTGGCTTTAGTGCAACAGGGCTCGATACAATTTTAAAGAAAGTAGGTGTGCCTAAAGGATCGTTTTACCATTATTTTAGCAGTAAAGAAGCTTATGGACTGGAGGTTGTTGATGCTTATAATAGCTACTTTATAGCCAAACTTAATCGCTACTTATCGCAAAGTGATGCACCGTATTTAGAGCGCATTGTTAATTTCACACAAAGTGCTGCACGTTCGATGCATAAATACGATTATAATCGAGGTTGCTTAATTGGTAACCTAAATCAAGAGTTAAACCATTTAAATAATGAATTTAACACTAAACTAGTACAGTGCTATGAATCATGGCAAAGCCTTATACAGGTTTGTTTAGATCAAGCCCAGCAAGATAATGTCATTTCAAGCACTGTTAATACCCACCAAATGAGTGAGTATTTTTGGATAGGCTGGGAAGGTGCAGTAATGCGTGCAAAACTAACCAAAACCCCCTACCCACTAACGCTCTACACAGAAATGTTTTTACGCGCATTGCTTAGGTAATTGCGCATTTTATTTCCCAATTAAAAGACGATCGGTCTAAAAGGATTCAACATGAAAAATGAATTTAAAGCCATTGTTATTAATAACATTGATAATACCTATACAGCCGCGTTGCAAACAATAACAACAGATCTATTACCCAACAATAATATTGAGTTAGACGTACTTTTTAGTACCCTTAACTACAAAGATGGCTTAGCCATTACAGGAAAAGGCCCTGTTGTACGTACTTTTCCAATGATCCCCGGGATTGATTTAGTAGGTAAAATCACCAAAACTACGTCTAATGAATTCCAAAACGGTCAACTCGTTTTGCTCAACGGTTTTGGTGTGGGTGAGAAACACTGGGGTGGACTTGCACAGAAAGCATCGTTAAACTCAGAGTGGCTTATTCCACTCCCCGTAAAATTATCACCTAAACAAGCGATGCAGATAGGTACAGCAGGATACACTGCTATGCTCAGTATTATAGCACTTGAAAAACAAGGCATAACACCTGACTCTGGTGATGTACTCGTCACAGGTGCAAACGGTGGCGTAGGAAGCTTTGCCGTGTATCTATTAAACCTATTAGGATACAGCGTAGTTGCTGCGACTGGGCGCCTTGAACAAACAGATTACTTAAAACAACTTGGAGCAAAACAAGTAATTCATCGTGATGAATTATCAACTCCAGGTAAGGCGTTAGCTAAAGAACGATTTGCCGCGGCTATTGACTCTGTTGGCAGCCACACACTTGCTAATATTTGTGCATCATTAAAATATGGCGGCGTTGTGACAGCGTGTGGTTTGGCACAAGGTATGGATTTACCTGCGTCCGTAGCCCCATTTATTTTGCGCGGGATTTCATTAATGGGTATTGACAGTGTTATGCGCCCAAAACCTGACAGAGTAGAAGCATGGCAACGTTTAGCTGAGCTTGTAGAAAGTAGCTACTTAGATAAAATATCGACCGAAATTAGCCTACCTGATGTCATTGAAGCAGCTAATAACTTAATGGCAGGAACAATACGAGGTCGAGTTGTAGTTAATTGCCAAGCCTAACACTAACAAGCCGCAATACGATAATCGCGGCTTTTATAAATTAGCTCAACGTGTTTATGCACCTAAAGCGGCTAGCTTTTCTTTAAGCTCTTCTTTTGATATCAAATTCATTTCGTGTTGCTTTTTAACTTTACGGATAGTATCAAAATTATCTAATTTGAAGCGTGCTTTAGCTAGTCTCTCAGTCATTTCATCTACAGAAATCACATCAAGCTTTACTGCTTTTTCAAGCTTTTCTTTTTCTTGGTCATATTCTTTTTGAAAAAGTGCTTTTTCTTGGATTATAATTTGGTCTTTTAGCTTTTTTTCGATTTCTATCGCTTCATCTTCAAGCTCTAGTTTCTTTTCAAGTAAAGGCTCTACGCGATTCAATGATTCTTGTAATGCGGCGTCTATATTTTGACCTTCATTCTCTAATAGGTTCTCAACATATTTTTTACCAATATCTTGATAACCAATATTGAGTTGCCCTTCAATTGATGTTATTTCTGAGCGAATTGCTGATAATTTTGAATTTTCTTTAAGTGATGTGCTCATATCTGAGCTTAATTTTGACGTTGATTCGCTGATATTTGAACCAATTGATGTAGCTTGTGTTTTAATTTTGTTGAAAAGTCCCATGTATACTATTCCTTAAATCTATCATCCGATGTAGTTGGCGTCATGCCTAATCTTATTAAAGCTTCGTAAGCTTACCCATTCCTCTGACGTTTGTAAAATCGCAATTTTAGATATTAGTAATTTTCTTGTATCAAATTTTGCTCATAAAAATTATAATTACTTTATTAGATATTTGAAAAGAATGTACTTATGAGCAATGAAGATTTATTCGGAAATAACCCACTGCAAGGTGTAAAACTGGAGCAAGTTGTATCAGAGTTAGTCGAGCAATATGGTTGGGAACTTTTACACGCTTATTTACAACTAAATTGCTTTAAAAATAACCCTGATATCAAATCTGCAGTTAAGTTTTTACGAAAAACTCAGTGGGCCCAAGATAAAGTTGATAACTTTTATCTTTATCGTCTAAAAAATCTACCAAAGCCTGATGACGTACAGTATGAGCTCCCACCCCGTGATCGTATTATTCCTGAAGGTGATAAGCCTGGTGAACCTTGTGAACTAAGCTTTAGTGATGCAAAACGTATTCAGGCTAAAAAAGAAGCGAAAGACCGCGCTCGCACCCGTAAAAATCGCTCAAATGCAAGTAACCCTTGGGGTAACTAAGCCCTTATAATTATAAATCCGCTTTTGAATAAATCATAAAAGTCGGCAATCCTGACTTTTATGATAAGAGCAATTAAACTACTATACTTGGTGTTCGCTCAAGCTAACCAGTTTAATGCACCTCAGCTTTATTTTTAGACATAACGATTAGCACCAATCGACTTAAATATTTAACCATTCTATCGGACTAAATAAAGCGCTAACTGCGTTAGTAATTTTTCATGTACGACTGCATGGATTCAGGAGGTAGAGCAATGCAGGAGCAATTGCCGAGAACAACACCATGTCAAAATTTCAGCCTTGTTATCACTGTATTTATCTTTCGCTATAAATGGTCATTACCTCAACACGATTGGTATAAAAACCAAATCCATCCTACATTTTATATCGCTATGCTTATTATACTGAAGCTATTGACTAGAAGCCTCTAACTTTGCGGATCACAATGCACTTACCTCTTGATTTAAACCTAGCTCTTTCTGCCTTTTTTTAGTTAACCCTAAAGAAACTAAGCGATATGATTCTTTAAGGTAATATTGCAGATCTTCTTTGTTTGTATTATTAAACTGCTGAATCCACTTCATTCCACGATTAGCAAAATATGGGGCTGGTTTATAGCCTTCACTTTCACTTAGAAAAACGAAATTTTGCTCTGAAGCTTTAAATGTAAAAGCTGGTGATTGATTATCTGACCAGCCACCTATAGCAAATACTTTACCGTCAACTTTCCAGACATGGCAATTACCCCATTGAATTATATAGGTAGTAGCTGGAAAGGATCTGCAAAACTGATTAAACTCTTCGTAGTTCATTATAAATCCTGAGCGTCATAATAAGCCACTAGAATGACTTATTTTACCTTGTTGATAAGCAAACCATAGCTGAGTTGCTATTTGGGTTCAATAACTTATACCAATCTGGATAGATATGGAGTCTATTTAATGACAAAAAAATTGCGCTATAACTAGAGCCTGTTGACCTTTCGTGATTAATTTTGCAGCAATAATCTATTTAGTATTTAGGCAAGGCAGAGCCTGTGTATGTGGTTGTACCCCATGAATAGGCGATAACGCAGTATAAATGCCAAACATGCGCTGCCCAAAGGGTTGTTCCTAGGGGCGTGAGCAGGACGCACAAGCTTTGCTCGGTTTTTACTTATTCTCACATGGATGTGAGCTAGTAGAATAACGCAGGAGCAGTTATCGAGCCCGCTAGGTTACAAACCTCGCGCCGCGATTAAATCGCCCCTAGATTGAACAAATTTCAATCCACAAAGGTCAACACGCCCTAGGCAAAAAAATTTATATCTAATTGTTCTAAAAAAAATTTTTTAACGAAGTTATAGTCTTGATTTAATTAGTTAAATTGTTCAAATATTTATGCAGATTGGTATTAATAGCTTTTACGTTTTTACTTACCTTTAGTCGCTTCGTTATCCCTAAATTTAAGCTGGTACTACCTCGAAAAATCACTGACAAAAAAACAATTTGAATTACCATCATTTACAATCTAGTATCTAATACAGATACTAATTTAGTATCTAATATTATTATAATTTTAAGGAATGGAATAAAAATGAAAAAATTAATCTTAGCAGGAACAGTAATAGTATTATCGTGTATGAGCAACTCTGCAATATCATCAAATGGCGCTAATTTTTCTAGAGGTGATTGGGTTGTTGAATGTAGATTAGATAATGGTAGAGTTTGGCACTTTCAAAGTTCTGATTTAGGAGAGGCATTGGATAAGTCACTAGAATGCGAAGGCTCATCAACTGTATTTCAAATAAGATTTTAAGATCTTTATTATAATAAATTATTACGAGTCACTTAGTGAGTTGAAGTTAACCTACACTATTATATTTTTTAATTAACCCTAAGGCACCCCTTAGTTACCTTTTGGGTCAGTAGCAGCACTGTCAAAACGTTTTGGATCTTTTGGGAAGTAAAGTTCAGACTGTTGATCACATAATGAAAACTCTCGAGTATTTTTATACGGTAACTTCATAAAGCCAGCAACTCCTACGTCTATAATCCCCACCGCATATTGCATCAATTTATTTAACAGCCGTTTAAATTCAGTTTCTTTGCTTGCATCCAATAAACGATAGTAATGATGTATTTTCATTCGATCTGGTAGAGCTTCAAAAATAATACACCCCGTATGATGGATCTGATTAAGCTCAAATACACATTTTATCACTTTATTTGGCAGTTTTAATTGCTCATCAGGATCTTTACCATCTTCAAAATAAGAATGCGGTCTCGTTACATCTGAACTTTTTAAATTCATAACTTCATAATCAAGTTCAGGAAGTTGTTCAAATTTAAATGCACCGGTGCCATCTCGCTCTAATTGAATCGTCTTACGTGCATCAAACAGGCAACACTTAAATAATCCTTTTTGGCTTATACCTTGCGCTAGCATCACCGTATTATTAATAGCTTGCGTGAATGCATGACCTAAACTCTTATCATGCATAATTAAAGATGATTCCACATACAACGAGTCTTCTTTCCAATGAAAGCTTAAACCTCCTACTGCGGGATATTTCGCTAATCGACTAATTGATGCTAAAAATGCTTTTTCAGTATCACCAGTATCAAATAGAAACTCTTTATAATAGCGATCAAGTTGGGCATCGTTTACATCTAATAATTGCTGATTATGATCTGCTTGGCGCAAAAATTGTTTTCGTGAGCTGTAAACAACTGTATCTGGGTGCTCATTATCACTGCCGTACCAAAATGGAATATGTGCTCTTAGCTCTTTATTTAAAGTTACTGGCGGTAAATATGCTTTTGCCATACTTGGCATATTACGTATAAAATAATCACCCGCGTGATCGCGTATTGCTTTGTCTTTTGACAGCATGCCATCAATCACTTTAGCAAGCTCTATAGGTAATCCTAATGAACTTGCAGGAATAACTTGAGCGCCAAACCGGCATGACTGTGCAGAAGCCAGTGCATATAAGGTAGAAGCCACCCCTTGTTCATCAAATCGCGGGGATGATTTGGCACCTGACATTTGCTCATCACCTATAAAGTACACATCCCCCATTCGCGCATTAGTAGTACTTAAATCACCAGACATTAGATCCATAAAATTACTGGCTATCGGGTTACCCGCACTGTCGACTTGGGCATACACAGAACTCCCCCAATCCACCAGCGATAACCCTTGGTTAGCTTCATCCCACACTAAGTTAGAAGGCTTGATATCACCATGAACTATAGGCTGAGGCGTTAGCCCATTTTTTTGATTACGTAGATCAATTAATACATTACGTAATTTAAGCGCAAGATCTGTAATTGCAGCAGCACTAAAACGCCCTCGTTTTAGTGATACCTTTTCTAAGTCTTCTCCTAAAGCGCGGGCCATCATTAGGATCCCTTGCTTTTTTATTCTCTCAAAAGCATAAAATTTCGGTACTAGTGGGTTATCAACCTGAGAAAGCATATACGCTTCATCTTCAAGCCTATCACGCACACTTTGAGCGAGTGTAATACGAGAAAATTTGAAAACCCATGGTTGTTTTTTGTCATCTAGTCCTGCAAACACAAAGCCAAATGCGCCAGAGCCAATCATTTCTACATCAGAATAACCAAGTAAGGTAAGCTGTTTTATACAGATATTAAGCCATTGGCGATGTTTTTTAGCATCATGATGCGAAAGCAAATACACAGACTGCTCTTCATTGATGTAAAAATTACGGATTTCTTTGGCTTTCACTGAATATCTCAATAATGTGGTTTTTGATACGTTATGAGCTCAATTATTCTTTTTATAGCATTGAATTACAAGAAAACCCCACGACTATTTAGCACCTGCTGGCACAGCAGATTAAAAATCATTCAGCTCAGTGAGCAAATCAAGACATGACGTATGTAATCGAGCAAAATAGCAAACCCCCCTTAGTGAGACTTAAAGGTGTTAGCTTGGTTTTGTAAGGTGTAGCTAAGTATTTTATGCAGGCTTTATTAAGAGAGTCAATATAGTATATAAACCTAATTAACTGGTATTTAAACAGCTAGGGCGTGTTGACCTTTCGTGATTGATTTTGCAGCAGACTGTTTGGTATTTAGGCAAGGCAGAGCCTATGTCGTGTGGTTGTTCCCAATAAATAGGCGATAACGCAGTATAAATGCCAAACATGCGCTGCCCAAAGGGTTCTTCCTAGGGGCGATTGACTCTTTGTCGCTCGGTTTTTACTTATTCTCACATGGATGTGAGCTAGTAGAATAACGCAGGAGCAGTTATCGAGCCCGCTAGGTTACAAAACTCGCGCCGCGATTAAATCGCCCCTAGATTGAACAAATTTCAATCCACAAAGGTCAACACGCCCTAGTGCTCGCTGTTTAAATAATCAATTACATCCTCTTGTAGATCAACGTACTCATCATCATTCATATGTAAAACATCGAGTGCTTTCACCTCAATTGTATTCCATTCAGTTAAGGGGGTCCCCCGCTTAACTAAGTTGACTAAATTCTCTGACATCTTAAGGATTGCAAAGCTAATTTGCATATCACTGTCTGTAACATCGTCTAGAATACTCAAGTCATGGTGGTTGAGTATTAATTTACATATCTCTTTTGGTAAGTGCCAACTGTTTGCAAAATAATACCCAACAATCGCATGGTTTGTATTGTATAAACGCTCTTCAATCTCAGTGATACTTTCTTTACCGGATTGGTTAGATAAATGAAGTGCTTTTAAGTAGCTATCGTATTTAATAGCCATTGGCGGAACACCGCAATCATGAAAAAGACCTAAAGTGTACAAAGATTCAATGGCTATTTGCTTCTTAAATCGCTGACCAATCATCATATTTACATTAGCTATTTCTGTCGATGTGTCCCAAAATCGCTCTAAACTGATACAGCTATTTTCTGCAGCGAACATATGCTTTAATTTAAGCCCTTGTACCAGCGCGTTAACACCATCCCAACCAAGAAACATAACGGCTTGCTTAATATCTGACACAGTACGAGATAGACCATAGGCGGGGGAATTTATAATTTTTAGTATCGCTGATGAAATCGCTAAGTCTTTAACAACAACATCTGCTGCATCAGCAATAGAAGCATCCTCTAGTGCTGCTAAATTTTGTAAATCACTGAGTATTTGCGGTTTTGGTGGGATAATAAAATTTCTGTTTATATCTGTTAATATTTGTTCATTAATTTCTATCATATATATTAAATCCCAAAGTCGATTATTAAATAATACCGAAGAACAAATAGAGTATTAATATTAGAAGGTGATCGAGACAATGGCAAATTGGCTTTAAATGTATAAATACAGCAAATAAATACATGATTAGTAGCATTAGCATGGCACCAAAAAAATACTGTACATACATACAGTCAATTTGAATCGCGAGTATATTTGTACCAATCGTGTTAAGTTAATGACCATTTATAGCGAAAGATAAATACAGTGATAACAAGGTAGAAATTTTGACATGCAGTCGTACATGAAAAATTACTAACGCAGTTAGCGCTTTATTTAGTCCGCTAGAATGGTTAAATTTTTAAGCCGATTGGTATTAGCTACTGCCTTAAAAAAACGGCAAGCCAAGGCTTACCGTGTAATAATAACTATTGCTTGCTTAGCTTTACAAGCGTATACCACCATCAATTTCTACAACGCGACCGGTGAAAAAGTCGTTTTCGATAATGTACTGCGCAGTATGGGCAATTTCCTCCGCTTCACCAAAACGCCCAACCGGCGTTACTGCTAACATGCGCTGCTTTGCCTCTGGTTTCATGGCGTCGGTCATTGCTGTGCGAATAACACCTGGCGCAATAGCACCCACTCGAATACCAAAACGGCCAAGTTCTTTAGCCCAGCCTGTAGTCATAGCAACAACACCCGCTTTAGATGCTGCATAGTTAGTTTGACCAATATTTCCAGCACGAGCAACACTGGACATATTTACAATCACGCCACCTTTGCCCGACTCAATCATGTGACACGCAGCTTCACGGCCCGCTAAAAACACACCGGTTAAGTTCACATCAATTACTGACTTAAATTGATCAAGTGCCATTTTAGCAACCACTTTGCCTTCTTTTGCTTTGATAAACATACCATCGCGTAAAATACCGGCATTATTAATTAATACCCCAATATGACCAAAATCATTGTTGATTGTATTAAACGTACTCACTATGGCGTCTTCATCCGTTACATTGGCAACGTATGCTTTTACAGTAGTGCCATGCCCCTCAAGTTCAGCCACTGCTGCATCAAGTAAGTCTTGCTGCATATCAATCAAGGCAATGTTAGCGCCTAACTGAGCAAATTTATGCGCCATTGCAAAGCCTAAGCCTTGTGCGCCGCCGGTGATCACTACGGTGTTGTTTTTAATTTCCACCTGTTACTCCTTTGAGAATAATTTAAATATGGCACTAAAATCATCACTGCCAGCACCTTGATGCTGCAACATAGTATAAAGATTTTTTGCCATTGACCCCATTGGGGTTGATGAATTACTTTGCTGCGCTGCTTCCATCGCAAGGCCTAAATCTTTTGCCATTAAATCAACCATAAAGCCCGGTTTATAATTGTTACTTGCGGGAGCTGTGTCCATTACGCCTGGACACGGGTTGTAAAGTTCAAGCGTCCAGTTGCGACCCGAGCTTGCCGTCATAATATCGCTCAGTACTTTTGGATCTAGACCATTATTAATACCCATTTGAATTGCTTCGCTGGTACCTGCCATTAAAATGCTCAGTAGCATGTTATTACAGATTTTTGCGACTTGCCCCGCACCGATATCTCCAGCATGAAAAATATTTTTACCCATATCAGCAAGTACAGGTTGTGCTTTAGCAAAGTGATCATCAGCACCGCCTACGATAAAGGTCAGTGTGCCTGCTGTTGCGCCTGCAACTCCACCCGATACCGGCGCATCTACAAAAGCAATGCCATGTTCACTAAGTTCAGCCCCTACTTCACGCGCCGATGCAGCATCAATGGTCGAGCAATCTATTACTAAGGTCGATTTTGCTAAAATATGTACAAGGCCAGTCTCACCTAAGTACAGTGATTTAACGTGCTTACTCGCAGGGAGCATACTGATCAACACATCAACATCACTTGCACAGTGTTTGGCGTCTGTCGCTTCAATCGCGCCCTGCTCGGCAAGTTGATTTACGACCGATTGGTTTAAATCAAACACCTTAACCTGATGGCCTGCTTTAACAAGGTTTGCAGCCATAGGGCCGCCCATATTTCCTAAACCAATAAAACCGATAGAAAGTGACATATCATTATCCTTGTGTAAGTTGTTTAAGTGGATGCGAGTCATTATCCCAGCGAGCAGTAAAGAAACTCTCAATTAATTGCGCAGGTAATTGCTCAATTGTTTTAAATTGCCAGTTGGGTGCACCGTCTTTATCAATCAGTAACGCGCGGATACCCTCTTGAAATTCACCGACTTCACCACAGCGAACCGACATAGCCAATTCCATTTGAAAACACTCGCCTAAGCTTTTACCTTTTGAGTTAGCAAGTTGGCGCTCAACTAGAGCACAACTTAATGGGCAACCATGCTTTAATGATTTTTGCGCACGTGTAATCCAAACGTCATCAGTGTCTAGGTTTAAAATGTAATTAACTTTCTCTTTTAAATCTGTAAACTCAGCGAGTTTTTGAATAGTCGCTAAATTAGCTTTTACATTTCCTTTTGGCATGCGCCCGGATATGTTATCAAGCTCGGTTAGTAATGTAGTGAGTTTATCGTGATTTAACGCAGCAGTTTTTCCCCACTTAATCGCAGCGAGTTGATCAATCATACTGTCGTACTTATCAGCTTTAACGTAGTGATCAGCCAACGATACAAACATCGCATCATCGCAATTAATAGACGCTGCGGTTAGCCCTAAAAACAAGCCAACATGCTGGGGCATTTTATGTAAAAAGTAACTTCCGCCTACATCAGGGTATAAACCAATTGTTAATTCTGGCATGGCAATACGGGATGTTTCGGTCACAACACGGTGGCTAGCACCCGCCATTAAACCAAGGCCACCGCCCATTACAATCCCGTTACCCCACACCAAAATCGGTTTGTCGTAACAATGGATTAAATGATCAAGACGATACTCTTGGGTAAAAAAATCTTCAATTAAGTTGGCAGGCTCGCCAGTTTTCATTGCGTTATGTAAGCTAACTACATCACCGCCAGCACAAAAGGCTTTCTCCCCTGCACCTTTGAGTATAACCATGGCAATATTACTATCATCTGCCCATGCAATTAGCTGCGGCTCTAATAGTTTGATCATGTCAAAATTGAGGGCGTTTAACGATTTAGGAGCGTTGAGTGTTGCAAAGCCAATCAACGAGCCATTTTCTGCACGCGCTGTTTCAAAAACGACGGGGGCATCCTGTGTGTTTAATAGCGTTAACTCAACCATTAGCCGTTCACCCAATTTGCCTTACGCTTTTCTAAAAAGGCGTTAACCCCTTCTTGCTGATCTTCTGTATCAAACAAACCAACAAACAACTCGCGTTCGAGTGGTAATGCATGTGCCATGGGTTGAGTGCGACCTTTTTGTATCAACGTTTTACAAGCGCTTACAGCAACAGGGCTTTGATCGGCTACTTGGTTAGCAAGTTTAAGTGCTGCGGAAAAGCTTTCACCTTGTGGTACCACTTCTTCGACTAAACCTATTTGCAGGGCTTTATCCGCTTTTAAGCGCTCGCCACACAAAATCATCCGTTTTGCCCAGCCTTCACCAACAAGCCAAGCAAGGTTTTGTGTGCCACCAGCACACGGCAGTAAGCCAACTTTGGCCTCTGGCAATGCCATTTGTGCTTGCTCTTCCGCTATACGAATATCACACGCCAAAGCCACTTCTAAACCGCCCCCCATGGCATAGCCATTAATTGCAGCAATTGATACACCTCTAAACGCTGTTAATGCTTCAAATGCTTCGCCAAATACCTGCGACATGGTCGCTGCTACGCCTTTATCACCACCTGCGAATACATTTAAGTCAGCGCCCGCACTAAAAAACTTTTCACCTTCACCAGTGATCACTAATGAATAGACGTTTTTATTATCGTTTAGCTCATTTACCGTGTCTTTTAAGGCTATCAAGGTGTCTTTAGTCCAGGTATTCGCTGGCGGGTTAGACATGGTTAAAATCGCTACGTGGCCTTCAATGGTTAAATCAATACTTGGGTTTGACATTTCGCGTTCCTTATAGAATATCGGCTGCTGATTGCGCTAAAATACGACGAGCAATAATCACCCGCATAATTTCGTTAGTACCTTCAAGAATTTGATGAACGCGTACATCTCGGACATGGCGCTCAAGTGGGTATTCTTTGATATAACCGTAGCCACCATGAATTTGTAATGCATCATTACACACTGTAAAGCCTACATCGGTGGCAAAACGTTTTGCCATGGCGCAATAAGTGGTTTTTTCACTGTCGCCTGAGTCGAGCTTAAACGCTGCTAATCGCACCATTTGGCGCGCTGCAACAAGTTCAGTATTCATATCGGCTATTTTAAATTGCAGTGCTTGAAACGCAGCCAGTGGTTTACCAAATTGCTCGCGTTCTTTTAAATATTCACGGGCTGTTTGTAGTGCGGCTTGGGCAGTGCCAATTGAGCAGGTTGCAATGTTGATGCGTCCGCCATCTAGGCCTTGCATTGCAAATTTAAAACCTTCTCCCTCAGCGCCTAATAAGTTGTGTGCAGGAATACGCACATCTTCAAAACTAATTAAGCGTGTAGGTTGTGCATTCCAGCCCATTTTTTCTTCAGCTTTGCCATATTCAACACCTTTAGCATCAGCAGGGACTACAAAAGCAGAAATACCGGCAGCGCCATCACCGCCAGTACGTGCCATGACTACCAATACTTCGGTTTCACCCGCGCCAGAGATAAACATTTTTGAGCCGTTGATCACGTATTCGTCGCCATCACGCACCGCTTTGGTTTTCAATGATGCAGCATCTGACCCAGAGCCTGGCTCTGTTAAACAGTAAGACGCTAGTAACTCGCCCATAACTAGTTGGTCACAATATTGCTCTTTAGTTTGCTCAGTACCAAAGCTTGCGATCATCCAAGTGGCCATATTATGAATGGTCAACATCGCAGTTGTAGCTGTACAGCCCATCGCAAGCTGTTCAAAAATAATGCTTGAATCTAAACGCGATAAACCTAAACCACCGGCTTCCTCTGGCGTATAAAGACCACAAAACCCTAACTGACCTGCGGCTTTAATGGTGTCTTTTGGAAAAATATGTTCGCGGTCCCACTTTGCTGCGTGTGGAGCGAGTTCTGATTCAGCGAATTGGCGAGCGGTTTGTGCAAATGCTTGTTGATCTTCAGTTAAATTAAAGTCCATAGCAGGCCTCTTATTTATAATTTGTTGTCGGTAAAATCTATTCGTGAAGAGCAACGAAGGCTGAAAATGTGCCCGCCTTCGCGCCCCTCTTTTTTATTATGTGGAGTAAGTTAAATTAATTACTTAAGGTTGATACTCATATTGGGGCCTGACGCAATATCGTCTTCAAACCAGCGTGAGGTAATGGTTTTAGTTTCAGTGTAAAAACGAATACCTTGTTTACCGTAAGTATGCGTGTCACCGTAAAAAGAACCTTTCCAACCAGTAAATGAGAAGAACGGCAGCGGCACAGGAATTGGCACGTTAATACCCACTTGGCCAACTTCAATTTCGTGTTGGAACTTACGTGCAACAGCGCCACTTGATGTAAATAACGACGTGCCGTTACCAAATGGCGAATCATTAATAAGTGCAATGGCTTCATCTAGCGAATCAACAAACATACATGCCAGTACAGGACCAAAGATTTCTTCTTTGTATAAATCCATGTCTGTCGTTACATCAGTAAATAAGGTAGGTCCTACCCAGTTGCCTTGCTCAGAACCTACAACAGTAAAGTCAGAACCATCAATTAAACACGTTGCACCTTGCTCTTTACCTTGGGCAATCAATGATAAAATACGCGCTTTGGCAGCCGGTGATGTTTGCGGGCCGTATGCCGCATCTTTATCATCCCATACACCTGGACGAACATTAGCAAAGCCTGCTTTAATGTCGTCAACCCAGTCTTTTGCTTGACCAACGAATACCGCCACTGAAATTCCCATACAGCGCTGACCTGCAGCACCAACAGATGCCCCAACGAGATTATTTACCACGTGCGAACGACTAGCATCAGGCATGATCACCATGTGATTTTTTGCACCCACACACGCTTGTACACGCTTTAAATTTGCAGTGCCTTTAGAGTAAATGTATTCACCTACACCACAAGAACCCACGAATGAAATTGCGCGCACGGCTGGATCTTCTAATAAACGGTCGACCTGTGGCTTAGTACCATGTACCACTTGTAATACGCCTTTTGGCGCGCCCGCTTCAATAAACAGCTCGGCTAAACGCATAGGCGTTAGTGGATCTTGTTCAGACGGTTTTAAAATAAAGGTGTTACCGCACACAATCGCCAGTGGAAACATCCACAGTGGGATCATTGCAGGGAAGTTAAACGGCGTAATACCTGCGCATACACCCAGTGGTTGCATATATGAATAAGTGTCGATTTTGCGTGCCACATTCTCCATCGTCTCGCCCATCATTAACGAGGGTGCATTTGCTGCTTGCTCAACCACTTCAATACCGCGCCAAACATCACCTTTGGCATCTTCAAACGTTTTACCAAGCTCATGACAAATGATGGTCGCTAATTCGTCATGATGTTCTTTTAATAACGCAGCGTATTTCATCATAATGCGCGCACGCTCAGTGATTGGTACATCTTTCCAGGTTTTAAAGGTGTCTTTAGCTGATGTAATCGCTGCATCCATTTCTGCGTCTGTGGCACACGGAACTTGTGCTAACACTTCTTGGTTTGCTGGATTAACAACATCAATAAGTTGATCTGATGTTGATTGAATAAATTCGCCGTTGATCAGTAATGGTACTTGGTGCATAACGCACTCCTCCCCAGAGGGTAATTGGTTAAGCCGCAGTAGTTATTATTAAAAGAGCCTGCGGCTGTGAGAGTTTAAGTTTTTTAAAAATTAGAGTGTTTCGACTGCTAAGGCTACCGCTTCACCGCCACCAATACATAAAGAGGCAACGCCTTTCTTAAGACCACGATTTTTAAGTGCATGAATAAGGGTAACTAAAATACGCGCACCGCTGGCACCAATAGGATGACCCAGTGCACAGGCACCGCCATTAACGTTAACTTTGCTTTCATCAAGTTTTAACTCGTTGATGGCAAGCATAGTCACCATGGCAAAGGCTTCATTAATTTCCCAAAGGTCAACGTCGTTCGTTGTCCAGCCTGCTTTTTCAAGTAAGCTATTCATAGCGCCAACAGGCGCAAGTGTGAATTCACTTGGTTTTTGTGAGTGTGTGCTGTGCGCTACAATACGACACAGTGGCGTAAGCCCTTGTGCTTTAGCATGTGATTCACTCATCAAGATAAGTGCAGCGCCACCGTCAGAGATTGACGATGAATTTGCAGCAGTAATAGTACCGTCTTTTTTGAATGCAGCACGTAGACTTGGGATTTTTTCTGGGCGTGCATTACCTGGTTGTTCGTCAATGCTAACTGTCACGTCACCTTTACGGCTACTCATAGTATGCGGTGCAACTTCGCTATCAAAATCACCATTTGCAATCGCTGCATTGGCTTTACTAAGCGAGTTAAGTGCAAACGCATCCATTTGTTCACGGCCAATACCGTATTCATCAGCAGTATCTTGAGCAAAACAGCCCATCGCTTTATTATCGTAGGCGTCTTCTAGGCCATCACTCATCATGTGATCTTTAATTTCACCGTGACCCATACGCATACCGCCGCGTGCTTTTGGTATAAAATACGGCGAATTAGTCATGCTTTCCATGCCACCTGCAATCGCGCTATTAATTGAACCCGCTTTAATTAAATCATGCGCGAGCATCGCCGCTTTTAAACCCGACCCACATACTTTATTAATTGTGGTAGCACCCGTGCTACGCGCAAGGCCTGCTTTTAACATGGCTTGACGTGCGGGTGCTTGGCCTAAACCAGCTGGCAATACACAGCCCATAATGACTTCATCAATAGCATTATCGCTTAATCCCGTATCAGCAAGCGCGCTGGCAATGGCTGTTGCACCTAACTCAGTGGCATCTGCACCGCTAAGGGCACCCATAAAACCACCCATAGGGGTACGTTTTGCTGCTACAATAACAACGGCTTCGGTAGTCATAAAAAAGGCTCCATTTTATAATTGGCAATATTCATGTGTGAGCGATAAGCCAAACACTGTATTTATAATCTGCTTATGAGCATACATAATATTTACGTTTACGCCAACGTAAATCTAAAATCAAGATTTATACGCTCAACAAAAGTGTAAACATATCTTTATTTTTCTGTAGATTAATACAAACAGTGTAGCCTCAACCCCTGCTATAACTGATAACTGCCTTCAATACACTGCACATTATATTAGTCTAAAGTATAAGTTCTACAATCCACTTTACCTTTACGTAAACTTCACTTATATTGGAGTTATTCGAATGAGGTAAAAACACTATGAATCAAGATAATCAAACAAATTTTGCAAGTTCTGCCGCAGAGCCTGCAAGTAATGAACAAACTTTTAGTATCAGTGAACTGGCTAAAGAGTTTGATATAACCACCCGCTCAATTCGCTTTTATGAAGATCAGGGCTTAATTTCACCTGAGCGTAATGGCCAAACCCGTATTTATTCAAAACGCGACAAAGTGCGTTTAAAACTTATTTTACGTGGTAAGCGTTTAGGTTTTACTTTGGCTGAAACAGGCCGTTTGTTTGAACTTTATGATGCAGATAAATCCAGCGCTAAGCAGTTAGTGACTATGCTTGACTTAATTTCAGATAAAAAAGCTGATTTAAGCCAACAAATGGATGACATTAAAGTAGTCTTGATGGAATTAGTCACCGCAGAGCGTCGTTGCCGCGATACCTTAAATAAATTAGATGAATAAAAGAGCTTTAAACTATAACGATTAAATGACTATTCATTAACAGTCTCTCACACAGGAATGAATCATGAGCACTATTTCACTATATAAAGAAATGAACTTTGGCCTAGGCGAAACAGCCGATATGATCCGCGATCATGTTAATAGCTTTGCCAGCCAAGAAATTGCCCCTTTAGCAGAGAAAACCGATCTTGATAACGCGTTTCCTAACCAGCTTTGGCCACAATTAGGCGAAATGGGTTTGTTAGGTATGACAGTATCTGAAGAGTTAGGTGGTGCGGGCCTTGGTTATTTAGAACACGTAATCGCGATGGAAGAAATAAGCCGCGCCAGCGCGTCTATTGGCCTAAGCTACGGTGCTCATTCAAACTTGTGTGTTAATCAAATTAATCGTAATGGCTCGCAAGCGCAAAAAGAAAAATACCTACCTAAATTAATTAGTGGTGCACATATTGGTGCGCTGGCGATGAGTGAGCCTAATGCTGGCTCTGATGTCGTATCAATGAAGCTTAAAGCTGAGAAAAAAGGCGATAAGTACATTTTAAACGGCAATAAAATGTGGATCACTAACGGCCCTGATGCCCATACTTTAGTCATCTACGCAAAAACTGATTTAACCGCAGGCGCTAAAGGCATTACCGCATTTATTGTTGAAAGTAACTTCCCTGGTTTTTCTACGGCGCAAAAACTCGACAAACTGGGCATGCGTGGTTCAAACACTTGTGAACTGGTTTTCGAAAACTGCGAAGTGCCAGAAGAAAACATCCTTGGTAATTTAAATGAAGGCGTTAAAGTACTCATGAGCGGCCTTGATTACGAGCGCGTAGTACTTGCAGCAGGCCCACTGGGCATAATGCAAGCCTGTATGGACATCGTTGTACCGTATATTCATGAACGTAAACAGTTTGATACACCTATTGGTCAATTCCAACTTATTCAAGGTAAAATTGCCGACATGTATACACAAATGAATGCAGCTCGTTCATACGTATACACAGTAGCGCGTTCGTGTGATCGTGGTGAAACAACCCGTAAAGATGCTGCTGGTGCAATTTTATATGCCGCAGAGCTGGCAACCAAAATGGCATTAGATGCCATTCAAATCCTCGGTGGCAATGGCTACATTAATGAATACGCAGCTGGACGTCTATTACGTGACGCAAAACTGTACGAAATTGGTGCAGGTACGTCTGAAATTCGCCGCATGTTAATCGGCCGCGAATTATTCACTGAAAGCCGTTAAGGATAAACGCGATGACTATTTTAAAATCAAGCGTTAACCCCCACGATCCGCAGTTTTTACAAAACCATAAAAACATGGCTGCGCTGGTTGATGATTTACGCGATAAAGTAAGCGAAATTAGCCAAGGTGGCGGCCTTGCTCTTATTGAGCGCCATGAAGGTCGCGGTAAAATGTTTGTTCGTGAACGTATTAGCACATTAATTGATGAAGGCTCACCCTTTTTAGAAATTTCACAATTTGCAGCCTTTGGTGTATATGAACAAGCCATTCCGTGTGCGGGTGTTGTTGCCGGTATTGGCCGCGTAAAAGGCGTTGAATGTATGATCATCGCCAATGACGCCACAGTCAAAGGCGGAACGTATTTCCCGCTAACAGTAAAAAAACACCTACGCGCGCAAGATATTGCTGAGCGTTGTCATTTACCCTGTATTTATTTGGTTGACTCAGGTGGTGCAAACCTGCCAGAGCAAGACGATGTATTCCCAGATAAACTGCATTTTGGTCGTATTTTTTACAATCAAGCCCGTATGTCTGGAAAAGGTATCCCGCAGATTGCTGTGGTTATGGGCTTATGTACCGCAGGTGGTGCATATGTACCCGCCATGGCTGATGAAAGCATTATCGTAAAAGAGCAAGGCACTATATTTTTAGCCGGCCCGCCGCTCGTTAAAGCGGCCACTGGTGAAGAGGTAACAGCCGAGGAACTTGGTGGCGCTGACGTGCACTGTAAAACATCTGGCGTGGCTGACCATTACGCTGAAAACGATGCTCATGCGCTATCAATTGCGCGCCAATGTATTGAACGCATTAACTATCAACGCCCTACTTCACCATTATTGGATGATGCGCTCAATAAAGTAAAAGCGCCACGTTACGACATTAGCGAGCTATACGGCATCGTCGGGACTGATCTGAAAAAGCCCTTCGATGTACGCGAAGTAATCGCCCGCACTGTGGATGACTCATCATTTGATGAATTTAAACGTTACTTTGGTGACACATTAGTGACTGGTTTTGCGAAAATTTATGGACACCCTGTTGGCATTGTTGCTAACAACGGCATTTTATTTAGTGAGTCAGCCCAAAAAGGCGCACACTTTATTCAACTGTGTGCCCAACGCAATATCCCCCTCGTATTTTTACAAAATATCACCGGTTTTATGGTGGGTAAAAAATACGAAGCAGAAGGTATTGCTAAACACGGCGCTAAAATGGTGATGGCGGTATCATGTGCTGATGTACCAAAATTTACCGTTTTAATTGGTGGCTCTTATGGCGCTGGTAACTATGGTATGTGTGGCCGCGCATTTGAACCTACCATGATGTGGATGTGGCCAAATGCCCGTATTTCGGTCATGGGCGGCGAACAAGCTGCAGGTGTAATGGCACAAGTTAAACAAGATGGTTTAGCGCGTAAAGGCCAAAGCATGACTGATGAGCAAGTTACTGAGTTTAAAAAGCCCATTATTGATCAATATGAGCAGCAAGGTCATCCGTATTATGCCAGCGCCCGTTTGTGGGATGACGGTATTATTGACCCCGCTGATACGCGCAATGTGCTTGGCTTAGCGCTAAGCGCAGCAGCTAATGCACCTAAACGTGATTCGCAATTCGGCGTATTTAGAATGTAAGGAAGTGAGTATGTCAGTAACACTACAAATAACTAAATCAAATGTGGCTGTCCTCGTTTTAAGTCGCCCTGAAAAGCGCAACGCCTTTAACGAGCAAGTAATCCAAGAGCTAATTCAATGTATTGAACACGCCAATACCTTAGACGTGCGCGCGTTGGTTTTAAAAACCGAGGGCGAGCACTTCTCGGCTGGTGCGGATCTCAATTGGATGAAGTCGATGGCAGATAATGACTTTGCTGAAAATCTTGCTGACTCAAAACAACTTGCCAAACTTATGCATGTATTAGCAAGTAGTCCACTGCCCACAGTCTGTGCCGTGCAAGGTGCCGCTTTTGGTGGCGCACTGGGTTTAATTGCCTGTTGCGATATTGCCATTTGCCAAGACAACGCACAATTTTGTTTAAGCGAAGTTAAACTCGGCCTAATACCTGCGGTCATTAGCCCTTATGTAATAAGAGCGATTGGCGAACGCGCTGCAAGACGGTACTTTTTAACCGCAGAGATTTTTGATGCACACACAGCCAAACAGCTAGGCTTAATACATCAAGTAACGGGCAAACTTGAATGCGCCCTTGATCAGCTACTTGAAACATTGATCAATAACGGTCCTGTTGCCGTACGTGCTGCCAAACAATTAATTAACGATGTTGCCGGGCACGAAATTAATGGTCAAATTGTAAACTTAACCGCTGAGCGCATTGCTGAAATACGCGTATCTGAAGAAGGCCAAGAAGGGCTTACTGCCTTTTTTGAAAAACGCCCGCCAAATTGGCAAAAATAGGGATCCCCATGAGCACACAATCATTACAAAAAATTCTTATTGCTAATCGCGGCGAAATTGCATGCCGTGTGATGCGAACTGCAAAACAAATGGGTTTAACCACTGTTGCGGTTTATTCAGATGCCGACAAAAATTCACAACATGTAAAGCTTGCCGACGAAGCCTACCATATTGGTGCAGCGCCAAGTAAAGACTCCTATTTAGTCGCTGATAAAATTATGCAAGTAGCGCTGGCTGCTGGCGCTGACTGTATACACCCAGGTTACGGGTTTTTATCTGAAAACAGTGAGTTTGCAAAAGCTTGCGAAGCAAATAATATTGCCTTTATTGGCCCACCAGCCAGCAGCATTGAAGCCATGGGTTCAAAAACCCGTGCTAAAGAAATTATGGCAGCGGCCAATGTGCCCTTGGTGCCTGGTTACTATGGAGATAAACAAGATCCGGCCTTTTTGCAAGCAGAAGCTGAAAAAATTGGCTACCCAGTACTAATCAAAGCAGCCTTTGGCGGCGGCGGTAAAGGCATGCGTGTTGTAGAGCAAGCAAAAGACTTTATCAGTGCTTTGCAAGGCGCACAACGTGAAGCAATTGCTGGCTTTGGTAACGACTTAGTGTTACTTGAGCGTTACGTAAACAAACCGCGCCATGTTGAAGTACAAATTTTTGCAGATAACCACGGTAACTGTGTGTATTTAGGCGATCGTGATTGTTCATTGCAACGTCGCCACCAAAAAGTGATCGAAGAAGCCCCTGCGCCTGGTTTATCTGATGAACTACGTAAGGAAATGGGGGAAGCCGCTGTTCGATGCGCCCTTGCGATTAATTATCGTGGTGCGGGTACTGTTGAGTTTTTGCTGTGTGGCGATGAATTCTTTTTTATGGAAATGAACACCCGCCTGCAAGTCGAACACCCAGTGACAGAAATGGTGACCGGTGTTGATCTAGTCAATTGGCAAATAAACGTCGCCGCTGGTAAAGCATTACCACTTGCGCAAGATGACATCCAGTTACAAGGTCACAGTTTTGAAGCGCGTATTTACGCAGAAGATCCAAGTAATGACTTTATCCCCTGCTCTGGCACGATTAATGGCTTGTATATACCAGCTCAATCTGAATATGTACGTATTGATACCGGTATTTTACAAGGGGATGAAATAAGCCCTTTTTATGACCCTATGATCGCTAAATTAATTGTTCATGATGACACCCGTGAACACGCATTAGCACGATTAAGAACAGCACTTGAGCAATTCCATTTAGCGGGCTTTAGCTGCAATGTAAGCTTCTTACATAACCTTGCTGATCACGTCACTTTCAAACAAGGTGCGCCAGATACGCATTTTATTGAAGAGCAAGGTGACACCTTACTTACAGTTGATAACAAGCAACGTTTGATGAGTACCGTAATCGCGGCATTTAGTTATTTATCTGGCTTAAATAATATAGCCAATAGCAGCCCATGGGATCGTCTTTCTGGCTTTAAACTCAACATAAAAGCGGCAATTAACATCCCGTTTTCTGATCATATTATAACTGCAACCCCACAGCAAAACGGCTTTATAATCACGATTGACGGAGTTGACTATACAACCTCCGGCAGCATTGAAAATAGCGTATGCAGCATGTTTATTAATGGCGATAAGCACACAAGTCATGTTGTAAACACTGACAATGTAATTACAGTGATGTACAAAGCGCTACAAAGCACGTTTGATGTAATAGACAAACATTATGTGAGCGAGCACGAAAGTGATGCTCTGCCACTTGCAGCGCCGCTCAATGGCACTGTCGTTAAGCACCTAATTGACATTGGTAGCGCAGTCACTAAAGGTGACGCTGTGGTTATCATCGAAGCAATGAAAATGGAATACACCCTCACCGCCCCGCATGATGGCGTGTTACAGAGTTATTGTTTTGCTGAAGGCGCATTGGTTAGCCATGGGGCCTTATTGGCAATTGTCACCGATGAGAGCTCAGCAGATGAATAACACACTCCCAAGCCATGTTCGCATTGTTGAAGTGGGCGCACGTGATGGTTTACAAAACGAAAGCGCTGTAAGCACCCAAGATAAAATAAAGCTTATTACAGCCCTTGCTGATGCGGGTATTACTGATATAGAAGCCGGGGCGTTTGTATCACCCAAATGGGTGCCGCAAATGGCAGACTCAAGTGAAGTAATAAGCGCGCTTACGTTACCTAATACAAATTTAACCGCGCTTACGCCCAATTTAAAAGGCGCAGCAGCCGCGCATGCGGTAGGTATTAAAGAATTTGCTATATTTACTGCCGCAAGCGAAGCATTTTGCCAAAAAAATATTAACTGCTCGATTGACGAAAGTATTGCCCGCTTTGAAGATGTAATGGCGTTTGCCAAAGCACATAATATTCGTGTGCGTGGGTATGTAAGTTGTGTACTTGGCTGCCCGTATGAGGGTGATATAGACCCACAACGTGTACTTGAAGTAAGCCAAAAGCTATTAGCCCTTGGTTGTTACGAAGTAAGCCTAGGCGACACCATTGGTATTGGCACAGCTAAAAAAGTGGACGAGCTGTTAGATGTATTATTAGCACACATTGACAAATCGTTGTTGGCTGTTCATTTTCACGACACTTACGGACAAGCGCTCACAAATATTTACACTGCCCTAAAACGAGGTATAGCAACGGTTGACAGTGCAGTTGCAGGCCTTGGTGGCTGCCCTTATGCAAAGGGAGCGTCAGGAAATGTTGCCACCGAAGATGTAATTTACTTACTCCAAGGGCTTGGCATAAACCATGGTATTGATTTACAAAGGCTAGCTCAAGCTGGTTGGGCAATTTGTACGGCATTAAATAAACAACCTGTGAGCAAGGTTTCCTTGGCACTTAAAAATCAAACTACTGATTAATAGTCTATATTTAACACGTTGATCAGCAGTCATATTAATAAAATGAGGAGTGGGCCCATGGCCGGTTTCGATAAAGTAGTTTCAAGTTATGAAGCTGCAATGGAAGGCTTAAAAGATGGCGATACTATTATCGCTGGTGGTTTTGGTTTATGCGGGATCCCTGAAGGGCTAATTAGCGAAATCAAACGTAAAAAAACCACCGACTTGACCGTTGTGTCTAATAACTGTGGTGTAGACGATTTTGGTTTAGGCTTATTATTGCATGACAAACAAATTAAAAAAATTATTGCTTCCTACGTGGGTGAAAACGCCCTATTCGAACAACAATTATTAAGCGGTGAAATAGACGTAGAACTAACACCTCAAGGCACACTTGCAGAAAAAATGCGTGCTGGCGGTGCTGGTATCCCCGCGTTTTATACAGCCACTGGTTATGGTACGCCTGTAGCCGAAGGCAAAGACGTTAAAGAATTTAATGGCCGTCCTTATATACTAGAAGAATCAATTACCGGTGAATTTGCTATTGTTAAAGCATGGAAAGCAGACCGCTATGGTAATTTAGTATTTCGCCACACTGCCATGAATTTTAACCCAATGGCCGCAACAGCGGGTAAAATAACCGTCGCTGAGGTTGAAGAAATTGTTGAACCAGGTGAACTTGAGCCAAGCCAAATTCATACCCCTGGTATTTTTGTTAATCGCGTGATCAAAGGCAGCTTTGAAAAACGCATTGAACGTGTCACCACTCGCGATTAAGGAGCAATAATCATGGCATTATCACGTGAACAAGTCGCAATGCGCGTTGCACAAGAACTACAAGACGGTTATTACGTCAATCTCGGTATTGGTATTCCTACTTTGGTAGCTAACTATGTACCAGATCATATTGAAGTGATGTTACAGTCTGAAAATGGCTTACTCGGCATGGGTCAATACCCAACAAAAGCAGAACTTGACGCAGATATGATCAACGCGGGTAAAGAAACCGTGACAGCAGCCAAAGGTGCGGCCATATTTAATAGTGCAGATAGTTTTGCAATGATCCGTGGTGGTCATGTAGACTTAACAGTCTTAGGTGCATTTGAAGTTGACCAGAACGGCAGCATAGCATCGTGGATGATCCCAAAAAAGCTGATTAAAGGCATGGGCGGCGCGATGGACCTTGTCGCTGGTGCAAAAAATATTATCGTTACTATGACTCATGCAAGTAAGCATGGAGATTCAAAACTTTTAGAAAGTTGCTCATTACCTTTAACTGGCGTTAATTGTGTAAAGAAAATAGTAACAGATTTAGCCGTACTTGAAGTTAGAGACGGCGCTTTTCATCTGCTAGAACGCGCACCTGGCGTATCTGTCGATGAAATAATTAGTAAAACAGCAGGTAAATTACTTGTTGATGGTGAAATCCCAGAGATGGTTTTTTAAACTAACTCTTAATTTCACTCTGTACCGACCTCATTCCCAGTGCCAATGGCGCTGAGTTACCCAAAATCCCTCGCAAGAGGGATTTTTTTTGCCTATTAATTTTTACAAGTTCGTAATGCTTAAAACTAATGACTATTCACTGATATGATGATTCTCATATTTATCTGCCAAACGAGGGGGCGCTGACTGTTCATACAAGTCGATTAACTCATCAAGCGTTTTTTTAGTGGTAAGAAAAGCGGACAAGCTTTTATCTTTTAGTGTTTCACCGCCACTGTCTTTAATGCGAAGTGGATCGATTGCACGCCCATGCTTATGTATTTCATAATGCAGATGCCTAGCTTGGCTGAGTCCGGTATTGCCTAAATAGCCGATTGTTTGCCCTTGCTTTACATGCACCCCCTTTTTAATTCCCTTTGCAAACCCGTTAAGGTGCGCATATAAAGTCAGATAACCCCTTGCATGTTTTATTTTTACTACGTTACCAAAAGATCCTTCTCGGCCAGCTTTGGTGATTACACCTTTCCCTGCAGCAAAGATAGGTGTCCCAACCGGAGCTCCAAAATCAATGCCCTTGTGAATACGTGTATAACCTAATACAGGGTGCTTTCGTTTACCAAAGTAAGATGATAATCGCGCTCCATCTAAGGGGGTTTTCATTAAAAAACTACCCATTTTACGCCCAGCGTCATTATAAAAATCATTGTTACCTTGTTTATCAGCAAAGGCGTATAAACGAGAGATTTTATTACCTAATACTAATTTTGTGAATTCAATACTTGCAAGTTTCGTTATCGCTGGATTTTCCACTAAAGCGTGTTGTTTATAAATAACAGCGAATTGGTCGCCCCTGCGCAGCTCACGTTGAAAATCGACCGTATACGAATACAGAAGTAGAAACTGCTGGATCACATTCACCGGTATATTATTTTCTAAGGCACTTTTATATAAGCTCGTTTCAACACGTGCAGTAACATAAATGGTGGCAGTTGTGGTTGCCAACTTTTGGGTTGTAACTTGCCAGTTTACAGCTTGCTTTTCTATCACAATACGCTTTTCAAACGCAGCAAAAAAAGTCACTTTTTGTAGAACCCCTTGCTCAAGATACACGGTAAACTGTTCACCTGCGCGTAATTTATTGGCTGGATAGACTGGCTCTAGTTGCTCTGCTATTTGCCAAATTTCTTGCGCAGTTAAACCATAATGCGTGAGTAAATGCGCCAATGTTTGCCCTTTGGCAAGCGCTATTGTCTGCATAGTTGTTTTAACGAGCAATTTTTCTCGATTGTTATTCACGTTGTAATTATTCACTGATTTATCGCTGTGTGCTGTGCAGCAACTCTTCTCAGGTACGCGATTAATACTGGGATCAGTACAGGCACACAAAAGTACCAAGCATATAAAAATAAAGCTTTTCATAATTCTCTCTATTAAATTTTGGGCGCAGTGATCCCCAGGGCATGCCCTGAGGTAATCATTATTAAAGCGCTACAGGTTTAAATATAAATTGGGATTGAGACGTTGATTATTTTCTAATAGCTCAAAATGTAGATGAGGCCCCGTTGTGCGCCCTGTTTGCCCTACCTTGCCAATTACATCGCCTGATTTAACCATCTGGCCGGTTTTAACATTAAGGGCACTTAAATGCGCATACAGAGATTGTTTACGATCATTGTGCTCAATTAGAATCACAGTGCCGTAATTTTTGTGCAGACTCGTATTATCAGCAATAACCACTTTGCCACTAAAGCTTGCAATAATATTTGTACCTGTGGGCGCAGCAAAATCAATGCCTTGATGGGGTTTATCGCCACGAAAACTATTTACATCATCAAAATCAGAGCTGATCCAACCTATCATTACAGGGTTAAACCCTTTCTCTTCATTGACAGTCATATTTGGCGATTGTGCAAACACCATAAAACCTGACGATATAACGCAAAAGCACAGCAGGATAAATACATTCTGTATTTTAAATCTAAATCGGGGTTGATCCAACATGGCAGCTCGGATCCGTTGTTCAAATTCGGCTTTACTCCCTAGAGGATCGCCAAAGAAAGAGCTGCTGGCTTGTGGGATAATCGCTTTGTTTAACCTTAAGCTAACCAATAATGTTTTGGCATAATCCATTTTATGATCTGGATTTTTTGCCAATACAGCTGCGTCACAGTTTAATTCCATGGCCATTAAAAACCGCCGTTCAAACCATTTTATAAAAGGGTTAAACCAAAATACACAACAGATAAGCCGAAACAATAGTACAGTGCGATTGTCATTACGATGTATGTGCATTAGTTCATGCTCTAACAAGAGTTGCTGCTGCACAGGTGACATTTTCTCAATTGTATTGGGTAATACAAGTACATGGGAAAACAAGCCAAATACAAATGGTGAATGGTTTATTTCACTTACTTTGATATTTATATGCTTTTTCATAATAAAAGCTTGTTGGTTAATTGAAAAAATACTGAGATTGGTAATATTTTTAGCATTATTTATCACGCGTTTTATTGCAACCACTCCTGTAATAAAAGTGTAAAAACCGTATAAAAATGAACATAATAAAATACCAAATACACAGTAAACACTATTAACAAACACATTGTTGTGTATCTCTACTGCATCAAAATTAGCATGTGTTCCTACTAACATGGGCGATGCACCTTCAATACTTTGCAGCAGTGCCACAGGTATAACCGTATCAATTGCTAATATTGACAACGGCAGTATAGGCAGTAATGAAAGTCCCGCGAGTAACAGCCAAAACCTTGACCACTCGAAAACACTTTTGGCATGTTTTTTTACCAATACACTTAACCCTGCTAACACCGCACTGCTTATAAAGCACACCAATAATGGGATTATAAAAGTGCTTAGCAACCCATAAACACTCATTCGTTTATTCTCCCTTTACTGGCTGCTGTAAATCGTTTAGCAATTTTTCTAAATCATCAATCTCGGTGTTACTTATCAATTTGCTGTCGGCAAACATCGCTATAGGAAGCGGTCCATCGAGCTCAAGTACACGTGTCGCGAAATCTTTTGTGATACGTGCTAACGTCGTCATTTTATCGAGCTTTGCAAAGTAGATTCGCTTATTTCCTTGTGCTTCACTGTAGATGAATTTTTTTTCACCCATTCGCTCTAAGGTTTTTCGAGTTGATGAGTAACTCCAATCATAAAGTGGTGCAATATGATCATGAAGCTCTCTGGCAGTACGTGGTTGCTTGTACCAAAGTTGCTTTAAAATTTCTAATTCTGGCGCTGTTGGTTGCATAAACCACCTATAAATTCACAATTCTAATTATACTGCGACATAAGTCACACAAAGGCAAGTTAAAACTGCGACAATTGTCACATTAAATATGACAAACAGATAACGCGTTATCATTTTGGGATTTATAGTGCTGATGAGTCGAGGTGTTTAAAAATCTATTTAACCTGAGCTAGAGCATTAACTTCTCTTTAGTTCAGGTTAAATAGCCTTGAAATTTGCGCAGTTCCCTTAAGTAGTCACTACTTTAAAAAATATGTCTCTGCTAAGCCATTATGGATATCGGCTAAGTTAATTTGTATTTCATCAATAAAATCGTGGAGTAAGCCATTTTTTAACGCACGTACATCGTCGCTGGCCAGTTCGCCTGTTGCTTTATCAATTGATTTAATAATATCAGCTGAATTAGGTAGCTGTTGAATTAACGTTTTTAATTCATTCATACAAAATAAAATTGATCGCGGAAACACTTTGCTTAGCATGACAAATTCAATAACATCTGAACGTTGTACTCGAACACCCATTTCTTGGCGGTACATTTGGTATGCGCTGAGTGAGCGCAATAGGCTGATCCATTGAATATTTTCGTACGGTTTTACTTCTTCTTCATTTGTTATAAGCGTCGCCGAGCGAATATCCAATATTCTGGAAGTCATATCTGCACGCTCTATCAGTGAACCAAATCGTATAAAAATATAACCCTGATCATGGTTAATCGTCGCATCCAATGCACCAAATATTTGGTGGGCAGCCTCAATGATCTCTTTTAAGTAATTAAAACGACCACGCTTTGTTAAGCCTTCGTTTTGATTATCTTTGACATAGTAGTACAGTGAATTTATCGCTTCCCATACATCTCTTGGCATTACATCTCGAATAGTACGAGCACTTTCTCGTGCCGAACTGATAGAGTTAAGAATTGATGAACTATTGTCACGTCCCACTAGCAAATATTTTAAAGCATGCTGATCAGAAAAATCAGTATGGTTTTCTTGGTAGTTTTTACGTACACCAATAATATCGATAAGCGGTTGCCAACCAGTGCAAACACCTTTGGGTAAGTCCATCATTAGTAAATTATTAACATTGATAAGACGGGCAATATTTTCTGCACGTTCAATGTAACGAGATACCCAGTATAAAGTTTCACCTACTCTTGATAACATATTATTTAGCCTCTTCGTCAACAATCCACGTGTCTTTACTGCCACCACCTTGTGATGAATTCACCACGAGCGATCCCTTAACCATTGCAACTCGCGTTAAACCACCCGTTGTAACTTGAGTGTCTTTTCCTGATGATAAAATAAACGGTCTTAAATCTACATGTCGACCATCTGGTTGATTATCATCAAATGTCGGAACCGTTGATAAATCTAATGTTGGTTGTGCGACCCAGTTGCGAGGATCTGCTTTGATTTGCGCGATGCACGCTTCTTGCTCTTGCTTGGTTGATTTGGGACCAATCAACAATCCGTAGCCACCTGATTCATTGGCAGGTTTTACAACAAGTTTGTCTATATTTTTAATAACATGATCACACTCTTTAGGATCAAGGCATTTAAATGTAGGTACATTAGCAATTTTAGCTTCTTCTCCTAAGTAATATTTAATCATCTCAGGAACATAGGCATAAACAACCTTATCATCAGCAACACCTGCACCTGGCGCATTAACTAAAGCCACATTGCCTTTAGACCAAGCACGCATTAAGCCAGCAACGCCGAGTTGAGACTCTGGTAAAAAGGCTTCTGGGTCTAAAAACAAGTCATCTATACGGCGATAAATTACATCTACTCGTTGAAGTCCTGTTATTGTTCTCATATATACACAGTCGTCTTTTTCAACAACGAGATCGCGCCCTTCAACTAATTCACACCCCATCTCTTGGGCAAGGTAACAATGCTCAAAGTAAGCCGAATTAAACACCCCCGGGGTTAATACAACTACCTCCGGTTTATCATCTGGGCGAGGAGACATGGCAGCTAACATATCAAATAACTGAGAAGGGTAATCATCTACAGGTAAAATAGACACTTCTTCAAATAGCTCAGGAAATACGCGCTTCATAACAGAGCGATTTTCCAGCATATAAGAAACCCCAGACGGAACACGCAGGTTATCCTCCAATACATACATGGTGCCATTGCCATCACGTACTAGATCTGAGCCACAAATATGCGCCCATATTTTATTTGGCGGATTAATACCAACACATTGCTTACGAAAATTCACCGATTTTTCTAATAAACCTTTGGGGAAAATACCGTCTTTTATTATTTTTTGATCGTGGTATAAATCATCTATAAATAGATTAAGTGCTTCAACACGCTGCTTTAAACCAGTCTCAACACTTTGCCATTCTTTTTTGCCAATAGTACGAGGAATGATATCAAACGGCCATGCTCTATCGATCATGTTACCTTCATTGTAAACAGTGAAAGTAATGCCCATTTCTTTGATGGCTAAATCAGCAACTGCCCTGGCTTTGACCAGCTCTTCCGCCGATAAACTCGAGAAGAATTGCGCTAATTGTTTTCCGTGTGTTCTGATATTTCCTTTGGCATCAATTAATTCATCAAAAAAACCATTTGTTTGGTACTCTTTCCAATCAATTTTCATACACTACTCACCTTATCCATCATTACTATGACGTTATTTAATTTATTCTAATCGAATCATATCCACAGCTACGTCCAGCAGCTGACTACCGCCGCCAAACACGACTCCTTTGAGAGGAGTCACATCAGAAAAATCTCGCCCTACAGCGAGCGTAATATGCTGATCGCATGGCAATACATTGTTAGTAGGATCAAAATCAACCCAGCCAATATTTGGGATAAACACGCCAAACCAAGCATGAGTCGCATCTGCTCCCTCTAATTTCACTTCTCCCTCTGGCGGCATCGTTTCAATATACCCACTGACGTACCTTCCAGCTAAACCAATACTGCGCAAGCACGCAATTGCAAAGTGCGCAAAGTCTTGGCAAACGCCTCTTTTTTGTGAAAAAACAACACTCAACGGGGTGCTAATGGTTGTAAAACCAGGATCATAATGAAACTCATGAAAAATCCTTGCCATCAAATCTTTACATGCGGCAATAATTGTTACTTCAGGCTTAAACGAGATTAATGCATAGTCTTTTATGCCATCATCAATAGGAATAAGCCCTGAGGGTAATACAAACTCAGAGGTTTTTAACAGCTCAGTAGTATTTGGCTTAGCCAATAAATTACGTACATCTTGCCATGGGACGTCTACTCGTTTTAAATTGTCGTTCGCATCGATTAACAACTCAACCTCACTAATCATAGTTACTTTGAGTTTTTTATGCTGTATTGCTATTTCAAATGCGGTTACTTGGTTATTAAAGTAATCACTAAATGATCGTATGTAATTGGGTGTTGGTTCAATTTCAATACGACTACTGTGGCATATTTGCCCACGGTTTGTTTTTGGTGTTAATCGGGCTTGGTTTTGACATAAACTGACATAGTCAGCATAGTTATAGGTTGTTGAATGTTTTATTTTATATTTCACGATTGAGCTTGCTCAATATTAGTCCAGTTTAATTTGTTTGCGGTCTGAGTATGTGAAAAATATTGCAGTAACAACACATCGCAAAACGTTTCTAAATTCATCCGCGTGTTATGATTAAATTCTATTAATTGCTTACGCAACCCACCATCACTTTTTTGTAAGTAATCTTTTTCAGTTACATAACAACTTGTTTTAGATAATAATATAGCTTTTTCATGTGCCGCAATTACTCCTTGACGTCGCTTATTAGGTAAATGAATACACAGCTGATGAATTTGCTCTAATTGAAATAATATTGAACGCGGATACTCCGCATCTAAAAGTAATAACTCCAACCCAGTACCAATGGTTTGATACACTCTATAACGACGCTTATGCGTAATTAAACTCACTTGGCAGCTTAGCGCAACTTCAAGCAAACCGAGTTCTTCTGGCTCTTCTAATTCTTGAGTTAACAAAGCTGCACTTAACGATGTTATTTGCATGCTTCGTTCAACTCGTCGCCCCATTTCTAATAAAAACCAGCCATTACTATTTGGCATACAATCGGTGATAGAACCATTAAACGCCATAATCGTACCAATAACGTTGTCTAAGCTACTTTGCATAGCGCGAGTTGGCACGTTGAGGTTAATATTCTTAAATATTTTAATTTGATCATTAATGCTGTCTATAATTCGCCGACTATCATGAGATAATAGCTCTTGTATTTGTACAGATGCATTGGCGATATACTTGAGTGTATTAACAATACTGCCTGCGCATTGCTCATCTGCTAACAGTTTAAATGCGGCTTCTTTGGAAAAGCTAACATCAGGTAGCTCACGTGTTAAATCAGGTTCAATATACGGATACACGATATATTGCAGATTAATCGCATTCAAAAGTCTCGCTACAATATTTTGCCTTATTAAATCGGGATAAATAGAAAGCTCAGTGTATTTATCGATAAAAATACGTAAAATACGAATGGTATTTTCACATCGCTCTAAGTACCTGCCTAGCCAGAATAGATGCTCTGCCGTACGACTTGAGACCACGCCTTCTAATAAAGTGACGTCCATTCTTTTTCTGATCGGGGCAATATTATGCTCACTGGCCTCAATGCGATCGGCGGTATTTATCCACGTATCTTTTATCCAACCTGAGACGTGTGGATCACTGCTTGTTTCGTTAGAAAAACATAATGCTGAGGGTAAAACCTCTATGCCATTTTCTGTTGTTAATGCATAACAGCGAAATACAACCGGTCTAGCAACTAGCTGACCATCATGCCAAAATGGCGCACTGCTAAACGATGGTTTTTCTTGGAAAAAATAATTATCAGGATCATTACTAATAAGTAATTTAATTTCCTGCTCATCAAGAACCCCGTCTAACTTTAGTTTCGGGTTTAAATGACACAACAGTTCAAGATTATCCCATGATAATTTTTTAGCCTCTAAGACACTATAGTAATTAGGCTCTCCAAGTAACAATGGCTGCTTTAGAAGGTACTGTGATAAATCTGCTAGATGACTCTTGATAGAAGAAGACGATAATACGCCGCTACCAAAAGGATTTAATACCTTAACCGATCCTTCTCGTACTGCCTGTAGTAAACCAGGAATACCATGCAGTGAATATTCTGTTTGCTCTAATGAGTCAATACTACGGTCTGTAACCCAACGCAAAATAACATTTACTTTCCCCAGCCCTTGCAACGACTTTAAACACACTTCCCCACCACGCACAGTAAGATCGGCGCTTTGTACTAATGTGTAGCCAAAATAAGTAGAGAGAAAAGCGTGTTCATTGTAGTTAGGATCGTCGATCCCTTGTGTAAGAATAACGATCCGTGGGTCATCCATATAATGGGTATATTCATCAATCCCTTCTTGAAATAGATTTAAAAACTCTTTGATTTGCTGAACGTTGCAATCGGCAAACTCTTCGGCCATTACACGTCTTGCGATAATACGATTTTTAAGTAGCAAGCCTAAACCTAATGGGCACTGACAATGATCGGCAAGTACTTTAAATTCACCCGCGGATGTTCGGTAAACATCAAGCGCCGTAAAGAAAAGAGATAACTCATTACTTGGTAAACTAAAACCTTCACGTAAATAATTTGGATCCTGAAATAATTGCTGTGCTGGAATATGCCCATCAACGAGAAGTGTTTGATCGCCGTAGATATCTTGCTGTATTAGATTTAATAAACGGGTTCGTTGTTTAATGCCTTCTTCAAGTATTGCCCAATCCGATTTTGATAACATAAAAGGCAATGGGTCAAAATGCCATTGCTTATTACTTTCGTTTTTTATATTACCATTTTGAAGTAGCTGCCTAATTTCAATGGCACGACTATTTACATCATCCGCTGTTAAACTTGCTAAGCGGTTAAACAAGGTATCCCAATGCGCTGGGTTTGAGCCACTGTGATTTGCAAGTTCATCATGAACATGTGTTTTATTAAGATATAAAGATAACCAGCTAGGCAACTCTGGCATCGTATTTGTATTTATATACAAGCTGAACGTGCTCCAATTTATAGTAATTAGCCAACATCAATGCGCCGTTTTACAATGTGAAATACACAGTAAAACGGCATATTCCCAACAACTATCTATGCTTATTTAAAGCTTGGCTGCCTGCGTAAGTCTAATGTATTTGGATAATCCGAATTCATACTTTCCTCATCTGGTACTACGTATTCATTCACATTTTGCACAGCTTGAAAGCTATGTGTAACCGCAGAAGGACTCCAGCTAGGCTCTGTAGATGCCAATAACGATGGTGTATGACCATGCTCCCAAAACCTGGCAACGCGGCGTCCTTCAGCCTCAAATGCGTTAACCGGAAGCGTTTCAGGGTTACGACCACCAGCATGACTTACATGGTACACAAAACCGCCAACAGAACGTCCTTCCCATGTATCAATCAGATCAAATACCAAGGGTGCATGAACACCTATTGTAGGGTGAAGAGCTGTGGGTGGCTGCCACGCTCTATATCGGATCCCAGCGACCATTTCATCTTTTGCTTTTCCTTTTACGGGTCGCAATGGCACTCTTCGGCCGTTACAACTGACGATATAGCGGTCACTCATTGTCCCTTGTACTTTTATTTGTACTCGCTCAAGTGAGGAATCAACATAGCGTGCTGTACCCGAGGCACTCGCCTCTTCACCCAGTACATGCCAAGGTTCGATAGCTGTTCGTAATTCGAGTGTGACGTTATCAAGCTCACGCGTACCACAAACAGGGAACCTAAACTCGAAAAATGGGTTAAGCCAACTTAATTGAAATTGAAAACCAGCTTGTTGTAGATCACGACTTACTTCTGCTAAATCGTTCTCAACATATTGTGGTAATAAAAATTTATCGTGTAATTCTGTACCCCAACGAATTAATGGCTTGTGATAAGGCTTTTTCCAAAACCATGCAAGCAAAGTTCGTAGCAATAGCATTTGTACTAGGCTCATTTGTGAATGCGGTGGCATTTCAAAGCCCCTAAACTCAACAATACCTAAACGCCCAGTTGCTGAGTCAGGTGAATATAATTTATCAATACAAAATTCTGCACGATGTGTATTACCCGTTAGGTCGACTAATAAATTACGAAGTAATCTATCGACTAGCCAAGGTTCTGGCACTTCCCCTTCTGGCATATGAGAAAAAGCAATTTCAAGCTCATAAAGTACTTCATCTCTGGCTTCATCCACGCGAGGTGCTTGGCTTGTAGGCCCAATAAATAAACCTGAAAATAGATACGATAAACCAGGGTGGTGCTGCCAATAGGTAATAAAGCTTCTTAAAATATCAGGCCGACGTAAGAACGGACTTTGTTCAGGCGTTTCACCACCGAGAGTGACATGGTTACCGCCACCGGTTCCGGTATGACGACCATCCGCCATAAATTTGTCCGTTCCTAACCGGCATTCTTTTGCTAAGCCGTATAAGGTGGTTGTGCGGTCAACTAATTGATCCCACGATGTAGATGGATGAATATTAACCTCAATAACACCGGGGTCTGGCGTTACCGCATATTTCTCAACACGACTATCTTTAGGTGGGCTATAACCCTCTATGACTAAAGGCATTTTCAATTTTTTAGCAACAGCTTCTATACTGTTTAATAGTCCCATATAATGTTCAAAATGACTTGTTGGCGGCATGAACAGGTATAATCGCCCCTCTCTTACTTCCATAACAAGCGCAGTTTTTACCATTTCTTGACCAATAAATCCCTTTTTAAGCTTTTTAGGCTTGCTAAAGGTGTCTGGTATATCAAATGGGTCGCGATCAATTATATTGCCACTCCAATCAAGGCTATCTAAAGGTAGACGGTAGCCTAGCGGTGATTCACCCGGTAATAAAAAGCAGTGACCACGCTTAAATTCCCATGTACAAGATTGCCAACAATTTTTACTGTCATTCCACTTCAAAGGAAGCACATACCCGACAGGCTTTTCAATGCCTTTATCCATTTTTGCTAAAAAGCCTTTTCGGCTCATAGCATTAAGTAACTCAGGTTGATCAGGTTTTATCTCTGTTGGTAGAGAAGCCTCTTGCCACATATGATACAAAATATCTTCATAGGCCGTGGTGAGTGCTTTATTATCTAATCCCAATGATTCACATAATGTGTCGGCGAATTTTTTGGTATCTGTATGATCGTATTTATAGTCTTTATTAGGATCCGCTAATAATGTTGCATCTTGCCAGAGTGGCTCACCATCTTTGCGCCAATAACACGCATACTGCCAACGCGGTAAAGGCTCACCTGGATACCATTTTCCTTGTCCATAATGCGTAAAGCCGCCTTTTGTGTAAACCTTGTTCATTTCTACAAATAGGTTTTGCGCAAGGACACGCTTTTCTTTGCCATCTGCGTCTGTGTTCCACTGGGGATGCTCCATATCATCGATAGAAATAAATGTCGGCTCGCCCCCCATAGTAAGATGTATGTCTTCTTCTTGGTAAACATTATCAACATGCTGACCTAAGCGATTAATTGCAGCCCATTGCGCCTCAGAATATGGTTTAGTTACTCGAGGGTCTTCATGAACACGCGTTACTTTGTTGTAGAAACTAAATTCTGATTTACAATCGTCAATGCCGCCAGTAACTGGGGCAGCTGAGCTTGGCTCAGGCGTGCAAGCAAGCGGTATGTGTCCTTCACCTGCAAACAAGCCTGATGTAGGATCAAGTCCTATCCAACCCGCCCCCGGAATATACACTTCAGTCCAGGCATGTAAATCTGTAAAATCTTCTTCGGGACCACTTGGCCCATCTAATGATTTTTGATCTGAAGTTAATTGCACTAAGTATCCCGATACAAACCGAGACGCGAGCCCTAGGTGACGAAACAATTGCACAAGTAACCATGCAGAATCACGGCATGAACCAGTTTGTTTAGTGATTGTTTCATTTGCTGTTTGTACGCCGGGCTCTAAACGAATGCCGTAACCGACTAAATTATATATAGCCTGATTAATGGCCACTAGATAATCAACGCTTCTTAACGGTTCTTTAGGCTGCAAAGAGTTAATTAATTCTAAAAATTTTGGGCTGGCTTTACGTTTTTTAAGATAGGGAGCCAATTCAGATTTTGAAACCGCATCATATACAAATGGGAACTCTTCTGCGTAATCTTCCAAAAAGAAATCAAATGGATTAATTACAGTCATTTCAGCGACTAAATCAACTGTAAAACTGAATTCTGTGGTCGGTTTATTAAACACAACTCTTGCTTGGTAGTTTCCAAAAGGATCTTGCTGCCAATTTATGTAGTGATCTTCTGGTACTATTTTTATTGAATAACTTTTAATTTTAGTTCGGCTATGAGGCGCCGGGCGAAGGCGAAATATATGCGGTCCCATATTGACTGACCGATCGTATTTGTACTGAGTATGGTGCGAAATACCAACTGTAATCGTCATCTATTAATCCCTTTTATAATGTATAGTCATAACATAGTGCATATAAATATGACTTGGCCTAATTTCATTCAGTAATTCTTGTATAAGTACACTTACCAGTTTTGTACTTTATATACATAGCCACTTAAAAACACAGACTATGCAATTATCATTTTGGCCTAATTAATAGGAAGACACGTTAATTAAATATATTTGTAATTTTTTTGATATTGCAATTATCATTTTCAATCGTAAGGTCCGCACACTAACGGAGAGTTATTAATTTAAAATCAGCAACTTAATCGATTTTATAGATAACTCAGCAATAAAAAATGAAACACTTCAACTGCTATTCGAGCAAAATAGGCATGACTAATCATTGCATATCTATCTATAATAAAACTAAAAAAATAGTTCATAATAAAGCTGCGAGTAAATTCTATAACAATGTTATAGTGGATCGATTTTTAATCACTTACGTTACATCAAAGTTAACAAGCCCAGTAAAATAAAACAAGCTGTTTTATTTTCAAGGTGTTAGTTTTGTTATCACCCACGCCTAGGCTAAAGCGTGCATTACCATTTCTATTCATATTTAAAACAAACCAATTTACCAATAGGATATTTTCGTATGCAACAGCTAACAGATGTCGGTCATAATTTAGTTAACGGTATCGCCTCTCGTTATGGCCTTAGCCAAAATGCGGTACTTCACATGCTTATTGCAGTGAATAATGGTGGAGGATCAATGGCACAATTTAATAGTCCTGAACTCGGTGGCTCTGGCCAATGGATGCGCGGTGGGATGACAATGGTTGGCGATATGTTTAATTATGGCCTCAAATCAACTGTCGATAACTTGTGTAATGAACTTTCAAATGTTCTAAGTAGCAATCAAGTATTTCCAACTATTCCTGCAGGGACTCCTGGTAGTAATCAATGGTGGCCAGGTGATTTGGGGAGCCCATTTAGTAGCGGCGCGCAAAATAATATTCGCTACGCTATATTCCCTAACCGACTAGCCGTTGAACTCAATGGACTTGTGAGTGTATACGACACGCTAGATCACAATATTGGTGGCGTCAGTCAGCAACAAGGTAGCAATACATCGCTCACATTTAGTAGCCAGTGGGGAACCATTAATGTGGATACATTACCATTAATATCAGGGATACAGCCTAGCGCTGCTCAGCAGGACGTTGCTGCGCATTTTACACAACAACAAGCAGCGCAATCTACACAACAAGCAGCGCAGTCTACACAACAAGTAGTAGAGCAAAACTCTATACCTGCATCAGTAAATAATGTGGACGCTCCTGTGAATACACATCCGCAGTACTCAACAAACGAGACGTTACAAATTATAGAAAAACTTGCGCAATTACGTGACTCTAATGCACTGAGCGATGAAGAGTTTAATTCCAAAAAATCAGAGCTATTAAAAAGGCTCTAATAAATCAGGTATTAATACGCTATGAAGATAACCTCATAGCAGTTTATTTAATTTTGGTAAAAAATATGAAAACATTTAAATGTAATTGCAAAGAAGAGCTCATTTTATTTTTTGAAAGTAGTCACTGCTTAGCGTGCGGCAAAACAGTGGGAATTGATGATGAGTTTGAGCAAGTCGAGCCTTATGAGCTTGATGAAGCATCAGGGCTATTTTATAAATCTGAAAGCCCAGAAGTCCATTATAAAAAATGTGATAATAATGCCCAATTCAAAGTGTGTAACGGTATGGTGAATTTAAGTACATTTGTGCCTGTTGCAGATAAAGATGAAGTATTGTGTTTTGCGTGTCGCTTTAACGAAACGGTGCCCGATTTAAGTATTGTTGACCATATCCCCCTGTGGAAAAAAATGGAGACCGCGAAGCGCCGAGCCCTGTACACATTAAAGTCATTATCACTGCCACTTAACACTATAACTCAAGTTCCCGAGGGCGGATTAAGTTTTGATTTTATTACAGATCGAAATGTAAACGATCACTTTGTTAGCCCTATTGTAGGTCAAGAAACCGTGTTTACTGGGCATAACGATGGTCACATCACAATAAACTTAGCTGAAGCCGATGATGTAGCGCGATCACACACTAAAATGGCGATGGGCGAGCATTACCGTACATTACTTGGTCATTTTCGCCATGAACTTGGTCATTATTATTTTGATCAATTAATTATACATTGCCCAATCAAACATGCTTTGTGTAAACAGTACTTTGGTGATGATGAGTTAGATTATCAACAGGCACTTGATACACATTATAAACAAGGCGCACCTGCTAATTGGCATGAGAGTTTTATCAGTGAATATGCCACCATGCACCCATACGAAGATTGGGCTGAAACATGGGCGCATTACATGCATATTATCGATACATTAGAAACAGCAAAAAACTTCTCTATTACTGGCTCAACAACAGGCAATGAGTCTGATGTTGAAGATACCGACGAATTACAATTACCCCAAAACGCACGCTATTTTTATACTCAAACATCAATTGACACTATTTTAGATGCGTGGATGGAGTTTTCAGTTATTCTAAATTCATTAAATCGTAGTATGGGCCTCGCCGACGCCTATCCATTTGTATTAACTCAAGCGGTACGTACTAAGTTAGCTTTCATTCATCACGCCATTCATAATAGGCTAAATTTGATGCCAGACTTAAATGTAGAAGTAAAGACTAGTAGCGAAAACGAGATTTCAGCAGCAAAATCATGATTTAGTAACGCCTTATTTTAAAAGGAAAAGCACACCTAAAAGGGTGTGCTTATTTCATAATTAATGAGTTTAATTTGGGTTTAGCTAATTTTAAACTCTTTCGCTATCATTTGTAGTGCATGCGCTAGTTCAGCCATTTTCTCACTCGCCATTGCCGCTTCAGTAGCACTTTGAGACGACGCATCTGATGACTCTGATATCCCAGTAATATTTTGATTGATATCCTCACAAACGGTTGACTGCTCTTCTACTGCAACAGCAACTTGGTTATTCATATCATTAATATCACTGATCATGGATAAAATACCATCTAGTTGTTGGCGTGTTTGCCCTGATAACTCAACGGTGCGATGTGCTTCATCACTGCTGGTAGACATACTACTTACGGCGGTATTTGTTCCTGCTTGTAGTGCTTCAATCATTGTTTGAATTTCGTTGGTTGATTCTTGCGTACGTTGGGCTAAATTTCGAACTTCATCAGCAACGACTGAGAAGCCCCTGCCTTGTTCACCCGCTCGCGCGGCTTCAATTGCGGCATTTAACGCTAGTAAGTTTGTTTGTTCAGAAATATTTCTAATAACCTCAACAACAGCGCCAATATCATGGCTGCTTTGTTCCAGTTTATTGATATCTTTCATGGCATTTTCAATTGTTTCTGCCAAACGGTTTATAGCACCTACCGTTGAATCAATAACTGTAAGGCCTGTCTCTGCAGCTTTTTTAGCTTCATTTGCAGAACTTGCTGAATTCGTTGATAGCTTAACAACCTCTTGGATGCTGTAAGCCATTTCATTAATTGCGGTTGCAATTTGTGACGTTCGCTCTCGTTGTTCATTAACGACATTGTTGGTATTTTGCGCAATTTGACTCGAAGTAATTGCCGCTTCGCTGATTGAGTCTCCATTAGTAACGATGCGTGAAATAACACTTTTCAAACTATTAGACATATAAATGATAGATTTAAATATACCTGTCGCATCTTCTTGGTGTTCGAATTTTTCTGTTAAGTCACCTTTAGCAATTCTCTCTGTAACAGCTGCTATTTCCTTAGGCTCTCCACCAATAGGTCTGCGGATCATTTTAGGTAATGTGACCGCGAATAATAAGCCTAAAAATAGCGCGGATATCGATACTATCTTAACGATATAAATCATCATTTCACTGTTCTTTTGTACCTTCGGGCCAAGTTCATCTTGCTCATTTTTAACTGATAACTTCACGCTTTCTAAATTATCAGCGATACTAGGGCCAATCTTATTTAGTTTGTTATTAATAATATCGTTACGCTTGATAATTGTTTGCTCTATATTTTTTAAGGCATTTAAATACTTTGCTAAATTTGTTTTTACATTCTCCAGACTTGAATCTGTATTAAGTGTTCCTTTAAGCAATTTATCTATGTAAGAACTTGTTTTAGCAAGCTCTTGCTCAGCCCGTTCGATATCAGAGTGTTTGTTTGAAACCAAAAATTTAGTTACATATAACCGACCAAGTAAAAGTGATTCTTGTACTTGTGAGAGCAAATGAGCATCTTCGTAGTCAGTATTCTTACTAATTTGATTAAATAAAGCTGAGATGCTAATGCGCATTGCTTTTCCTGCGGGATCTAAATCTTCAGACACTATCTTATTTCTATCTTTAATTAACTGAACTACTTTTATAAAGTTTGATTTATAATTTTGAGTAAGTTGCGATGATTCCTCTATCAACTTTAAACGAGTTGGATCATTCGAAGCGGTTTTTATTTCTCTCAAAAACTGCTCAACAAGATCTAATCGGCGTGTATATTCTTTAAGGGTTTCAGGGTCGTCTTCTTTGATGTATTTTAAAACATTCAAACGTGTATAAAGTAGATTAGCTTGTAAACGCCCTGCTAAATTTGTTTCTATAGCAAGTTGCCTATAATCAACAAATCCTTGCTGGCTTTTTGTAAAACCATAAAGGCTAAACCCAGCCACTACAGCCAAAAGAACAAGTAAAAAAAAGAATGAACCACGCAGCTGAGAGGCTAATCTCATATTTTTTATATAAACAATCATAAAGGCCTAACGATTAAATAACACAGATATTTAAACTTTAGGCGTATTTTTGAAAAATGCCAATAGGAATTTTCCTATAGTGCATTACTAAAACTAAATATAACAATAAGTTATGATTTCAATCAAAAATAAATAGTATTAACTGCTGTATGTAACTTTAATGTACGACTTTGCAAACTCATAAAGGCTATAAATTATTATAGTAATCAATATAACCTTTGTAGTCGTGAGTTAATTTTAACTATTTTTTCGAGGCACAAATTCCAACACGGTGGCATTAATACAATACCTATCTTCTCCTTCAGGCCCTTCACCAGGAAATACATGGCCAAGATGTATGCCTGTTGACTTTGAACGTATCTCAATACGCTGCATACCATAACTGTTATCTTCGTGCATTGTCACACTCTCACCTATCGGATTAGTAAATGATAGCCACCCTGTGCCTGAAGTAAATCGATCATCTGTATCAAATAAAGGCGCCCCGCTTAGCTTATCAACAAACTGACCATCGGGCGTGTTTTTAAATATATCGTATTGTTTGCAAAATGGGCTGTCGGTACGAGCACTAAAGGCAACACGATATGCTTCACTATCGCCTAGTTTAAACGCACCTAATGCTTTATAAAACTCCTCTTTAGTGACATACCCTTGGCGAGCGTACACTTCTTTTCCATTTTCGAGAAACAAAATGGTCGGTGTAGCCCATGTCGCTGACTTTATAGTAAGTCCAGAAAGTTGATCGGCTTTTCTAAACGTTAAAGCAATTGTTCCTTGATAATCATTTAACACGTCTTTTTTCAGTTTTTCACAGTATGGGCAATAGCTGCGCGAATCAATAATGACTATCTGTTTTCCTTTGAATAAAGTCGAATTGTCAATATTTTCATCGGCCGTTTTGTCAAACACAACGCCTGTTGAATGATCTGGGCAATAGCCATTTGGGTTTTTTGCCAAGTAATTTTGATGATATTCTTCTGCTGGAAAGAATTCTGCTAATGGTTTGACTATCGTTTTTATAACCCCAAAACCTGCATTTGTTAACTTGGCTTGGTATTTCGTCTTTAAGGCATTTGCAACAGTTACTTGTTGCTGTGTTGTGGTTAATACAATTGAACGATACTGCGTACCAACATCATTACCTTGACGGTTTTTTTGTGTTGGATCGTGGCTTTCAAAGTAGTTTTTAAGGAGTGTATCTACACTTATAATATTGCTGTTATAAGTTACCTGTACCACTTCCGCATAATTATGTTCATCAAGTCGACGGGAATGTGCTGTGATATTACGATACGTCGCTTTAAAGCCTTTACCATCTGCGTAACCGGATTCAGCATCGATCACGCCTGGTAATGCTTCATACCGTTTTTCCGCCCCCCAGAAACATCCAGATCCAAGTACGATTTTTTCTAAATGCATAGTTGCTTGTACATCACTTGATTTTATTTGTTCAAGAGAAAGTCCGTAACTCGCAGCACTGAATAAAAGCGCGAATGTTGCTAGTCTAAGTAAACTTTTTGGTTCCAACATATTTTACCTTTTAGTGTATTACTCCACAGTCATAAAGTGAGACCTTGACGTGAACTAATTTATTTCATCTATTTAAATAGTTTTATCGCTGTTTATTGCATATCCACCGTATCCGACTTAACCTATGAACCTAAATAAGGTAAAAAGAGCTTTTATTTTATTTGAGTTTAAACATGAAAAAAATCCTTAAAGCTTCGGCATTAACAATCGCCCTTTCCCTTTCTACGCAATCATATGCAGCTGAGTTTAATTTTTCTTCAAAAATAGATAATACAGCCCAAACTTTAGTGCTTTTTTACAGTGAAGATGGCAAAAACACACTGTTTAATTCAACAAATAAACAATTAAATAACCAATTGCAACGCGCTGTCGAAAGTGAAAGCTTTACAGGTAAATACGCCAGTGTTATTGAACTACTCGCCCCTTTTAATAGTGATTTTAAACGCGTACTAATCGTTGGTACTGGCGAGCAAGAAAAGCTCGATAAAGCACTTATCGCTAAATTAGGTGGCAACATCCACGCGCGTCTAATCGCTAACAAAACAACGACGGCCTCTATCGCTTTTGATAGTGTTAAAGGAGCTGTTAATAATAGCGAGCTGGCTGCTAACTTTGCCCATGGTGCTAACTTACGTGATCACCGGTTTGAAAAATACAAGCAAAAACCAAGCACAAATACAGTTAGCTATACAATTGATGTTGCAAGTACTAAACAAACGCGCAAGCAATATACACTGCTAGAAAGCATTCAGGCGGGTGTTTTTCTCGCGCGCGATTTAACATCTGAAGTTGCCACAGAGATGACCCCTGTTGATTTTGCCAATGCCGCAAAAGAACTTGAATCATTAGGTGTCGAAATTACAATTTTAGAACCTAAGCAATTGAAAGAACTAGGCATGGGTGCCTTAGAAGCCGTTGGCCGTGGCAGCCAACAAGGCGCACGCTTAGTTGTTGCGCATTATAAAGGTTCAAATGACACTCCTATTGCTTTGGTCGGTAAAGGGATCACCTTTGACTCTGGCGGCTATAGCATTAAAACAGGTGCGTCTATTGCGCGTATGAAATCTGATATGGCTGGTGCAGCAGCCGTTTTAGGCACTGTTAAAGCAATGGCTTTGGCAAAAGCGGATAAAAATGTGGTTGCTGTTATGGGTATGGCTGCGAATATGGTGTCGCAATTTGCAGTCGCTCCTGGTGACGTCGTCAGAACTGCTGAAGGCTTAAGTGTAGAAATAGTGAATACCGATGCCGAAGGCCGTTTAGTTCTAAGTGATGCGATGTGGTATGCACGCGAACACTTCAAGCCAGAAATCATGATTAATGTTGCAACATTAACGGGTTCTAAAATTAGAGCCGTGGGTAATGATTACGCCGCAGTATTTTCTGATGATGATACTTTAGTGTCACAACTTACCTTTGCTGGTAAAAACGTAAACGAAAACCTATGGCGCTTACCGCTAGGCTATAAGGATACTCTAAGCTCTGATATTGCCGACCTTAAAAATATTGGATCAAGTGGTCCAGGCGCGACAACTGCAGCAAGCTTTTTACAGCACTTTGCAGATGACACTCGTTGGGTTCATATAGATATTGCCGGAAATGCTTTAGCTACAAAAGGTAAAGATGAAATATCGCCAGGCGGTACTGGCTTTGGCGTGCGTTTATTATCTGAATGGTTACTCAATAACTAAACAGCTATCTATTTAAACTGCGCCAGTTTTTTTGGCGTAGTTTAAATTTAATGCATTTGTAATGCCGACTCGTAATTATACACTTAACAGGTACTTAAAAAGGAGTATGCTAATCGTATTGTTATAAACATTTACCTTCGAGTGTGCTAGCTTGCTGGTATGATCTACTAATAAAAATAATTAATGATGGACAAAAAAGACCAACCAACCATCCATATTCTAAGCAACTCAAGCGTACTTTTTGACGCCACTACCCTACTTGGCGATAAACTGGCCATTCAAAAACGTATCTGGGCCTTAGCATCACAGTGCAAAAAAACCTATCAATGCATTGATATTGTCCCGGCAATGAACTCTTTAACTCTTTATTTTTCAAATGAAACTAAATTCATTGATTTAAAAGAGCAATTATTAAATAGCTGGAAAACACTCCAACCGGAGGACTTTAAAGGACGCCATCACAAACTAATAACGCGTTATGGCGGTGAAAACGGACCTGATATTGAACACGTAGCGCGTTTTCATAATATGCACACTGAAGATGTTATCGCACGCCACTCTAGCGTGCACTATCAGGTTTTATTTCTTGGCTTTCAGCCCGGTTTTACTTACCTACATGGCTTAGATACGCAATTACATACACCTCGACGAAGTGAGCCAAGAACCCATGTTCCAAAAGGTTCGGTTGCAATTGGTGCCGATCAAACGGGTGTTTATCCAGCTGACTCCCCTGGTGGCTGGCATATTATTGGTCATACTGATTTTACTTTGTTTGATTCAAACCAAAGCGTGCCCAGCATTATCAACCCAGGCGATACCATTGAGTTTATTGCGAAGGACATTGCATCATGATCACAGTAAACAAACCGGGTATGCAAATGACGATTCAAGATTTAGGCCGTAATGGGTATCGTCATATTGGCGTTGCTCGTTCAGGTGCTTTAGATCCCTATGCCATGATCATCGCAAACCGACTACTTAACAACCCCGATAATACACCTGTCATTGAGATCACTCTTGGACTTGCGCAACTTACGTTTACAACCGATTGCGTAGTCGCATTAACGGGCGCTGATATGAAAGCCACATTGGCCAATTCTCCATTGGCACCTGGGTGGACATACCAAATAAAAGCGGGCCAAAAATTATGCTTTGCCACATCTCGAAGTGGTTTTAGAGCCTATTTAGCTGTTAAGGGCGGTATAGTGTGCAGTCCTACAATGGGGTCATGCGCGACTGATGTAGCAGCCCAGTTTGGTGGATTAACCGGTCGCGCCTTACAAGCTGGAGATCACATCCCTATAACCCCTTATAATGGTATTTGGTCACAAAGAGGGGCAATTTCACCAGCGGCAAGACAACATATTAGAGTTCATTCAAGTCCACATAAACACTTACTAACTGAACAATCTTTAACAGCATTTTGCCAAACAACATGGCATATAAGCCCTAATAGTAACCGAATGGGTTTACGTTTAAAAAATCAAGCTTGTGATTTAACACACATTCGTTCGCTCCCTTCTTTAGCTGTGGGCCCTGGCAGTATTCAACTTCCGCCCAGTGGTGAGCCAATAGTACTTTTAAATGATGCGCAAACAACGGGAGGATACCCATTGTTGGGTACTGTTATTAGTGCTGATTTACATCAGTTTGCTCAGTTAAAACCCGGTGATACAGTAAAATTTAGTTATGTAGATTTAGCCGTCGCAGCACAAGCTCAGTCAAAATTAAATGCCCATCTGCAACAATTAAAACTTGCGCTAAACACATTAAAAATAAAGAGGTAGGAATTATAGTATGTTTGAACTTAATTTTTGGCCACTCATTGGTATACCAGTTGTTGTGCTAGGTTTTGCATTGCGCTTTAACCCCTTAATGGTCGTAACGATCGCTGGTATTGCAACAGGCTGGGCGGTTAATTTAGATATCATCACTTTGTTGCAAACTTTTGGTGAGAAATTTATGAACTCGCGTCAGCTTGCTAGTTTCATTTTAATCTTACCCGTCATTGCTTTACTTGAACGTTATGGCCTGCAGCAACACGCTAAAAATTGGATAGCAAAAATAAAAAGCGCCACTAGCGCACGCATATTGGCCTTATACTTCATTGTTCGTGAGTGCTCTGCTGCTCTTGGTTTATTAAGCCTTGGCGGTCAAGCACAAACTGTTCGTCCATTATTGGCTCCAATGGCATTAGGGGCTGCGACGAATAAATATGGTGAATTACCAAAACCAATTAAGGACATGATCAGTGCGCATGCTGCGGCTGTTGATAATATTGCAATGTTCTTTGGTGAAGATATTTTTATTGCTTTTGGCGCAGTACTTTTAATGGATGCTTTTTTAAAAGAAAATGGGATCGCAGGTATCGAACCATTGCACATCGGTTTATGGGCAATCCCTACGGCTATTGCTGCACTGATTATTCACCTATTTAGATTATCTCGCCTAGAAGCAAAAATTGCCTTAGCCGTTGCCGCACACAAACAGCAGGAAGCAATATGAGTAAAGTATCAACAACGGATATAAGCAGCTCAAGCACTGCGATAATTACCATAGAAAACATTTATTTATTGATTGGTATCATTGTAATGTTCTTAGTCGTACGCACGTTACAAGATAAAAACCACCCGAAAAGACTCACTACAGCACTATTTTGGTTTTTATTCGGAAGTAGTTTTTTATTTGGTGATTTGTCTATTGCCATATTAGGTGGAGCCACTACTTATTTATTAGTTGGGGTGAGCGTAATATTAATTGCTCTTCTGGCAGGGTTTAATCTTGTTAGTATGGGCAGTTATAAACCTCTAACAGAGCGACAACAAACTGAGTCTGCCTCACGTCTTGGCAATAAGTTATTTATTCCTGCATTAATGATCCCCGTAATCACTGTATTACTTACAGTATCATTTGATGGGGTCGCTATAGGTGATTATTACTTACTAGACCAACGCCATCTAACGCTAGCGTCTTTGACAGCAGCCTGTATTTTTGCACTTTTAATTGGCTGGAAAATTACAGGAGGTAACCCTGTTGAAGCGATCACTGAGTCTCGCCGACTGGTTGATTCAATTGGTTGGGCTGCTATTTTACCGCAAATGTTGGCCATGCTTGGCGGCGTATTTATTGTGGCGCAAACAGGCGATTCTATCAAAGAATTAGTCACTTTGTTTATTGCACCCGAAAATCGTTTTATGTTGGTGGTTTTGTATTGTGTTGGCATGGCATTATTTACCATGATAATGGGCAATGCATTTGCCGCATTTCCGGTGATGACCGCAGGTATTGCAATGCCATTTCTAATTGAAGGTCACGGCGCTAACCCTGCACCATTAGTAGCAATTGGTATGTACAGTGGTTACTGCGGCACGTTAATGACGCCCATGGCAGCAAACTTTAATATTATCCCTGCTGCATTGCTCGACTTAAAAGACAAATACCATGTTATAAAGGTGCAAATACCCACTGCACTGACCTTGTTAACTGTTAATATTATTTTAATGTATATGGTGATTTTTAATGACTAAACTAACATCGAGTATGCCGTGTGTGATTATCACCGGCTTTGAACCATTTGGTGGCGAATCAATTAATCCCTCATGGCAAGCTGTAAATAAACTAGGCGATGACTTAATTGCTAAGCATCGAGTGATTGCTTTAGAGCTACCGTGTGAATTTGACCGCTCATTAGATATGCTTTACAAAGCGATAGAACAGCATCACCCCGTATTAGTGTTATGTGTTGGTCAAGCAGGTGGGCGCAGTGAAATAAGCATAGAGCGTATTGCCATTAATATTGATGATGCCCGCATTGCAGATAACGCCAACACTCAGCCTATTGATAAACCAGTGATTGAAGATGCTCCAGCGGCTTATTTTACAAACCTCCCCATTAAACGCATGCTCGTCGACTTACAAAAAAGCCATATCCCGGCTGCTATCTCTAATTCTGCAGGGACGTATGTCTGTAATCATGTTATGTATGGCTTATTACACTATATTGCAGAGTATGAACCGCAGCTCAAAGGCGGCTTTATTCATATACCGTATTTACCAAGCCAAGCGGTGCACCACCACGGTGCACCAAGTATGAGTGAAGATACCGTCATCAATGCTCTAAAAGTACTGATTACGGCAGCGTTGAGTACAAAAAAAGACGTTAAGGTGGCCGCAGGCACTACACACTGATCATTGTGGTGCACTGCAGTTCATTGTGGTGCATAAATTATTCTTTAAATATTGTAAAAGCTATGTGACTTAGTTAATTGTTTCTGTTAAAACAAAGGTTAGCGCTTAGGAAAATGTACCTATGCTACACACATGATAGGAATGAGGAGTTACTATGTGTTCAATTTTTGGTGTATTAGACATAAAGTCTGATGCCACACAATTGCGTAGTCAAGCAATTGAAATGTCAAAATTACTGCGTCATCGCGGCCCTGATTGGTCAGGTGTCTATTCATCTGACAAAGCGATTTTAGTCCACGAGCGTTTAGCTATCGTAGGTGTATCTAGTGGAGCGCAGCCACTATATAACCCAGAGAAAACCCATATTCTTGCAGTGAACGGTGAAATTTATAATCATAAAGAACTCGCTGCTCAACTTGAAACTGACTTTACGTTTCAAACACAATCAGATTGCGAGGTTATTCTTGCGCTATACAAACAAAAAGGCCCCGACTTTTTAGATGATTTAAACGGAATTTTTGCTTTTTGTTTATACGATGAAGAGCAAGACGCTTATTTAATTGGCCGTGATCACATTGGTATTATCCCGCTTTATACCGGCCATGATGAACATGGTAATTTTTATGTTGCCTCAGAGCTCAAAGCACTGTCACCTATTTGTAAACACATAGAAGAATTCCCTCCAGGGCATTTTTTATGGAGTAAAGATGGCGCGCTCACAGCTTATTACCAACGTGATTGGGAAACATTCGACGCAGTTAAAAATAATAGCGCAAAAGCAGAAGACGTAAAGGATGCGCTTGAAGCAGCCGTTAAGCGTCAATTAATGTGCGATGTACCATACGGTGTTTTACTCTCAGGTGGATTAGACTCATCGGTGATCTCAGCCATAACTCAGCGATTTGCCGCAAAACGCATAGAAGACAACGACGAAAGTGATGCATGGTGGCCAAAATTACATTCATTCTCTGTTGGTCTTGAAGGATCACCAGATTTAGCGGCTGCACAAAAAGTAGCTGATATGATTGGCACAGTGCATCACCCTATTCACTTTACAATTCAAGAAGGGATAGATGCATTAAAAGAGGTTATTTACCATATTGAAACCTACGACGTAACAACTATACGCGCTTCGACGCCTATGTATTTAATGGCACGTCAAATAAAAGCAATGGGTATTAAAATGGTACTTTCAGGTGAAGGGGCCGATGAACTATTTGGTGGCTATTTATACTTCCATAAAGCACCTAATGCGCAAGAATTTCATGAAGAGCTAAATCGTAAAGTATCTAAACTGCATATGTTTGATTGCCTACGTGCTAATAAATCAATGGCAGCTTGGGGCGTAGAAGCGCGCGTGCCATTTCTTGATAAAGAATTTGTTGATGTAGCCATGCGAATAAACCCAGAAGCCAAAATGTGTGGCAATGGCAAAATCGAAAAACATATTTTACGTGAAGGTTTTGAAGGTTATTTACCTGACGAAGTACTATGGCGTCAAAAGGAACAATTCTCTGACGGTGTAGGCTATAACTGGATTGATACCTTAAAAGAGTTTGTTGCTGAGCAAGTGAGCGATCAAGACTTAGCGAATGCTAAGTTTAAATATCCAATAAATACCCCTGATTCTAAAGAAGCCTATTTTTACCGGACTATCTTTGAATCACATTTTCCGGGAGACGCAGCCGCTAAGTGTGTGCCTCATGGTAAATCAGTGGCCTGCTCTACGCCTGAAGCGCTAGCATGGGATGCTTCATTTCAAAATAATGCAGATCCATCAGGACGAGCTGCGGGTATACATAACGACGCCTACACGCAAAAAAGCTAGGTATATACCCAAATCACCTCAAGATGTGAGGTGGTTTGAGTATATTGTTTCCGACTTAATTTAAGTTGAACTCTGGTAATGTCCCCACTTGCCATAGTTCAACTTAACTAAAACAATAATTTTTTATGCGATAGAAGCAACGCACAACAAACGTGTTTTTTCACCCGCACTAAATGAAACATCATCACCTACTTCTTTATTCAATAGGGCTTTACCAAGCGGCGATAATGGTGTGAGAACATAAACAGAAATGCTTTTAATCGTCACTTTTAAGCCACCTGAATAAGGCCCGATAAAATACCAATTAAGTACATCATCTTCATCACTTAAGCATACTAAAGACCCTATTATCACCTTCGTCGATGAGGGTTCTTTAAAGGCTTTTTCGAATGCTTTAATACTCATATGGCATTCATTCACACGCTGCGCTTGCCCTTGCGCTAAATACGCTGCTTCAAGCCCTAGCGTATCATATTTGTTTTCTGCAACATTTTCTTCGTGAGTGGCAGTATCGTGAGCCGTTTTAGCCGCGGCTTGTGCTGTGGTTAATTGCGCTTCAAGAGCAAAACGTAGGTGTTCTATAACATGGGCTTTATTCATAGTCTGTGTTCATACGTGCTATAAAAATCAATAATATCTCTATTTTAACGTGCTTTGAGTGCGTTGTAACTGAATTGACAAAAATGACTGATACCTTACCTAGTTGTATCGAAATAGCACTGTTAGTGATATTCGTAGATTAAGTAAATTATTGGTTGATATCTTTTAGGGGTATTTATTACATGATTTAAGTAACCAAAATCAATATGATACTAAACGAAAGAGGCTTAAGCAGATAAAATAATTAAGCACTGCACACAGTGCTTAATAAAATAAGTTAATTGGCTATCCAAGGAGTGACTCTAACAAGCGTTGCGGTGATATTAAACGCTGTTTTATCGCCTTCCCACTCGTCAGAGATAGCGACATGGCAAACCACACCTTCACATGTAAAGGCAGGATCAGCAACTACGATAGGTTCTGCAAACGTCAACACAACACCTTTTTGTTCCGGTAATAAAAAGCTCATTAATTTACTAATGAAAAAACCTGACAAGTTAGATAGTAATTCATCAAACTCTTGATCAAGTTGATAAAGATGCTTTTTATTTAAATAGCTTGCGTTAAATTCACGCGCTTCTATTTGTAATTTTAATTGGCAATCATGATTGTCATTTTGTGGTTCAATGACAACGACCGCTTTATCAGAATCTAGTTGTTTATCAAACGGTAATAGCATTTGAGCTTGATCGGTGTAGTTTAACGGGAACTCCTGTCGCTCAGTAATAATACTCCCAGTTTTAATTAAACAGGCATCATTTGTTGCAATGTCTGTGATATAGAAATTAACTTGCGCAAACTGAAAGTCCCCTTTGTTTACCACTTTTAAACGGTCATAAAAGCCATCATAAGAAACAACAAACTCTTTGGCGTTAATACTAAAAGTACCTAACAGCATGAATGTAATAATAATATAACGGGGAAGGCTGAACATTAACTTATTCATCAAAATACGCTCGGTTTTGGTTTATCATTTGGTTTAATTCCTCAATGTATGCTTCTCTTCGTTCTGAATACGATATTAAACCATAGGTTAACTTTGTTGCAGATACAGGTTTTTGTTGGCGACGTAAATCAGCACGAATCGAGCGTAATTCTTTATATGCACCATGCGTGTTAATATTTTTAAAATATGAGTTTACCGCTGCACGAACTGATTTAAATGCTGCAACTTCATGTTTTGCTTCGGCATTACGTCTATTTGGTACCATGCCACAGCCTTTACTGTAACACCACTGGCCAAAAAAATTCAATCCAATACGGGCAAATCGTGATGTTCCCCACGCAGATTCGTTGGCTGCCTGCATTAGTGCCAATTCTTTTGGAATAATATCAACACGGCGTAAGGCTTGATTTAAAGACAAACTATTAATCGTGTCAGGCAATTTATAGCTATTTAAAATTGCTTTTACTTGCTTGGTTTGTTTCTCATTAAGGGGCTCATCGTATTGCAACATCATTAACGCAATTTCTAATGTTGCGCGTTGCTGGCGAATTTTTTTATTTTCAGCCTCAATATGTGGGCGAATAAAGTCGAAAAAAGCATGCTTTTTTTCTTTCACATCAGTGAAGCTGTCAAACTTAGGTAATTTTACCGAATGCAATGGCTTTTCTATTTTCTTAACGACAGGTTTTTTTTCTGCTGTCGTTTGTGGTTCGCTTAGCGAAGTTGGACGTTGTATAAATGGGTAACTTAATGCCCAGATAAAAAAGAGGCTCATTAGAAAACGAAAAACGTATTTAAGCATGTATCATCTCAAAAAAACTAGCAGTTATGCATGGTAAATACACATGCACTCGACAAATCATTATACCTAAGCATCTAAATAAAGGCGAATTAACACAATTGTTATAATTCAAAAATTTCAGCTACAATTCGCTCATCAAACGTGTAAGTTATTATTAGGTATTGAATTCATGAATTTAGACTGGCAAAAGCGTATTATTGATCAGCAAAAAAATCGACCAAATGATAACCGCTCGCCTTGGCAAGTTGATCGCTCTCGTATTATCCATGCAGCTGCATTTAGGCGCTTACAAGCTAAAACGCAAATAATGGGGATTGGCTTAAACGATTTTTATCGTACCCGCCTTACACATTCTTTGGAGGTTGCGCAAATAGGCAGCGGTTTGCTGCGTCATTTAAAAAATCAACATACAGATTTTCATCATTTCCCCACAACCAGTTTACTAGAGACCCTTTGCTTAGCACATGATATTGGTCACCCCCCCTTTGGCCATGGTGGTGAAATAGCGCTTAATTATATGATGCGTGATCACGGGGGCTTTGAAGGCAATGCACAAACGTTGCGTATAGTTGCTAAGTTAGAGCCATACAGTAATGGCCACGGTATGAACTTGACTCGCCGCACTTTACTCGGGTTCATCAAGTACCCAGCACTCATTGATGATTTATGGCATACAATCCCTTCGCACTCCACTAGTCAGCGATTTATTAAGGCCGATGATTGGCGCCCTGCTAAAGGCTTATACAGCGACGATAAAGAAATTCTACATTGGATAAAAGCCCCGCTATCAGTTCATGACCAAACGCTTTTAGCTAGCCACAAAAAAGTTGATAACTATCGTTCTAAAACTAATTATAAATCCCTTGATGCAGCGATTATGGAACTTGCAGATGATATTGCCTACGCAGTACACGACTTAGAAGATGCGATCGCAACACACACTCTGACTTTAACCGATTGGCAAAATCACGCCGTTCCTGCACTAACAGCCATTGACTCACCTTGGTTAAAAAGCAATTTAGCTTCGATAACTCAGCGCCTGTTTTCACCGTTTGATTATGAGCGTAAAGATGCCATAGGCGAACTGGTTAATACGTTTATTATTCATGCCCATTTAACAGAGCAAAACAGTGTGTTTGAATGCCCAATTTTACAAGTTGGTGTAGAGTTACCAGATCAATATGCTGGTGCACTTCAGGTACTAAAGCAATTTGTGTTTAATCAGCTAATTCGAGAGCCACATATGCAACAGATTGAATTTAAAGGCCAAAACTTACTAATTGAGCTATTCAATGCCTTTGCAAGTGATCCTTTACGATTATTGCCGATAACTACACAGCATATTTACTTACAAGCAAGTAAACAAAATCAAGGCATGCGAGTTATTTGTGATTACTTGTCTGGCATGAGTGATGAGTATGCGTATAAAACATACGAGCGACTTTTCTCACCAATTTAAGTTTTTAAATAAAAAAAGCCACTTACGACAAGTGGCTTTTATACTTATTTATTTTATAACGATTAAAGTGATTTAATGCCCATATTATAAAGGGTAAAACCATAGATATCTGCGTATTGATCAATGATTTTACTCGTTGGCGTGCCCGCACCATGACCTGCATTCGTTTCAATGCGGATAAAGTATGGATTTGCACCTGCGCCTTTTGCTTGTAATTCTGCCGCAAATTTGTATGAATGCGCAGGAACAACACGGTCATCATGATCGCCTGTGGTGATCATAGTAGCTGGGTATTTTACACCCGCTTTAACATTATGAACTGGCGAATAACCATGAAGGTAGTCGAACATTTCTTTACTTTGCTCACTTGTACCGTAGTCGTAAGCCCAACCAGCACCTGCAGTAAATGTATGGTAACGTAACATATCAAGCACGCCTACCGCCGGTAACGCAACTTTAAATAATTCAGGGCGCTGAGTCATAACAGCACCGACTAACAAGCCACCGTTTGAGCCACCACGAACAGCTAAATAGTCACTTGATGTGTATTTTTTCTCGTTAAGGTATTCAGCTGCAGCAATGAAGTCATCAAACACATTTTGCTTTTTCAGTTGCGTACCAGCGTCATGCCACTGCTTACCATATTCACCACCGCCACGGATATTTGCAACGGCGTAAACACCACCTTGCTCAAGCCATGCGGCTACAGTAGAACTAAAGCTTGGTGTTAAGCTTGCGTTAAAGCCACCATACCCGTACAAAATTGTTGGGTTAGTACCATCAAGTTTTACATCTTTTTTGTACGATATAATCATCGGTACTTTCGTGCCATCTTTTGATGTATAAAAAACTTGCTCTGACGTGTATTGCGCAGAGTCAAATTTTGCACCCGATTTACGATATACGTCAGATTGTCCTGTATTTACGTCAAACGAATAGGTATTTCCTGGTGTCGTATAATTTGCAAAAGAATAATATAAGGTACTGCTCTCTTTTTTACCACCAAAGCCACGTGCTGTACCAACACCCGGTAGGCTAATTTCACGTACCAACTTACCTGCTTTATCAAATTGTTTAACTTTTGAAATTGCATCTACCATGTATTTTGCAAAGAAAAAATCGCCGCCTTTTGACATACTTAAAACGTTGTCAGTTTCAGGGATAAGATCTTGCCAGTTTTCAGGTGTTGGGTTTGCAGCATCAACAGTAACTACTTTTTTGTTTGGCGCATTAAGATTAGTCACCAAATATAGTTTGCTACCGTCATTATCAAACACGTATGTATCTGAATCAGTGTGCCCTAATATCGTTACGAGTTTACTGTCAGGTTTTGTTAAATCTTTAATAAACAGTTTATTACCAGATGTTGATACACTGGCTGATATCACTAAATATTTATTATCTCGTGTTACTGATGCGCCAATGTAACGGTGTTTCTCGTTATCTGTACCACCAAAAATAAGTTCGTCTGCTGTTTGCGCAGTACCTAACTTATGATAGTAAACTTTATGTTGATCAGTCTTTGCTGATAACTCACTGCCTTTTGGTTTATCGTAGCTTGAGTAATAGAAACCATCGTTACCAACCCACGAAATACCGCTAAATTTAACATCGATTAACGCGCTTTCAATTTGTTCTTTTGTTTGGGTATTAATAATAATAACTTTGCGCCAATCACTGCCACCTTCCGAGATCTGATAAGCCGCTAATGAACCATCTTCAGAAAAAGTTAAGCCAGACATTGAAGTCGTACCATCTTCACTGAATTTATTCGGATCTAAAAACACCTCAGCATCACTTTCACCTTTACTGCGATAAAGGACATATTGATTTTGTAAGCCATCATTTTTATAAAAATACGTGTAATCGCCTTCGATAAAAGGGGCCGTCACTTTTTCATAATTCATTAATTTTTCAAGGCTGGCTTTTAATTTGTCGCGGTATGGAATATTTTCAAGGTACGAAAAAGTAAGGTTATTTTGTGTTTTAACCCAATCAGCCGTGTCACTGCTCATATCATCTTCTAACCAGCGGTAAGGGTCAGCCACTTTTTGATCAAAATAAACATCAACTACTTCACCCTTTTTCGTCTCAGGGTAAGTAACACTTTGTGCCTTTTGATCTTTGACCTGCGTATTTGTTGTCGCAGAACTTGATGTGTTGTCAGAACAACCACTGAGCGCAACAAGCACGGCGCAAGCTAAAACTTTTTTTAACATCGTATTATTTCTTATAGGACAATTTATTAGATCGAGTAACATATTTCCTTAGTGCCTCCTTGTCTAGCGTAATGCGACTAATAAAAGGCTAGACTGTAAATATATGTAAACCTATAACGGACATTTAGATGAACTTGTTTGCACTTTTAGTGCCATTGCGTTAACAATAAACACTTCACTTGAAGCTGGTATAAATATAATGAAAAAGCAAACCACAGAGCAAGGCACAATCCAATTTACTAACTTTAAAGACTTTTATCCCTATTATCTGCAAGAGCACACTAATACAACAAATAGACGTTTGCATTTTATTGGCAGTTGTTTAGTTGTCATAGCTATTTGCTACGCTTTGCTCACACTAAACCTCAAAGTATTTTGGTTATTACCCATTATTGGCTATGGTTTTGCTTGGGTTGGGCACTTTTTCTTTGAAAAAAACCGTCCCGCTACCTTTAAACATCCTCTCTATAGTCTGCTTGGTGATTGGGTGATGTTTAGAGATATACTAACAGGTAAAATTAAGTGGTAAATAAGACTTTAAATCCCCCTGTTTTTGTCCCTTTTCAATGATATAGTGAAGGTCATTTTTACTATTTAAGATATTAAAATGTATCGATTATTTGAGCGGATGACTAAGCCGTTCCCTGAAGATAAACCAACGCAACCGCCCTCAACCTTATTTGCCTTTTGCCGCCATTATACAAAAGGTATGGAACTGTCGCTCGTTTTCATGTCACTTAGTGCTGCGCTGCTCGCTATTTTAGAAGTATCGCTGTTCAGTTATATGGGGCAATTAGTTGATTGGCTAAGTATTCACACACCCGAAACATTATTTGTTGAGCAAAAATCTGAACTTATTAAAATGGCTGTGGTGCTATTAATTATTTTACCACTGGTGGTCTTTTTTCATTCAGCAATATTACACCAAGCTCTATTGGGTAATTACCCAATGTCAATCAGGTGGTTAGCTCATCGTTATTTACTACGTCAAAGTGTCAGTTTCTATCAAAATGAGTTTTCAGGAAGAATTGCAACCAAAGTAATGCAAACCTCTCTTGCTGTGCGCGAAACGGTGATGAAGTTACTTGATGTACTGATGTACATTGTGGTGTATTTTAGCGCTATGGTATTTTTAGTTGCCGCGGCAGATTGGAGACTGATGATCCCACTGCTGGTATGGCTTACATTTTATACCCTAATACAGCTTTATTTTGTGCCAAAACTCAAAAAAATAGCCAGCTCGCAAGCCGATGCCCGCTCAGAAATGACAGGTCGTATTGTCGACAGTTACACCAATATTTCTACCATTAAGCTTTTCTCTTACACACAACGTGAAGAACAATACGCCAAAGACAGCATGGATGTTTTTTTACAGCCAGTTTATAAACAAATGCGTTTGGTCACGAGCTTAAATTTTGCGATTCAATCCCTTAACTACCTTTTAGTGTTCAGCGTCGCTGCATTATCTTTGTATTTATGGTCGTTAAGTGCCATTAGTGCCGGTGCTATTGCGATAGCAGTAAGTTTATCACTGCGATTAAATGGTATGGCCCAATGGATAATGTGGGAGATTAGTGGTTTGTTTGAAAACATAGGCACTGTTGCTGATGGCATGAAAACACTTTCAAACCCTATTGACGTTGACGATGCCCCAGATGCTCATACTCTTAATGTGAGTGATTGTGTTATAAATTTTGAAAACGTGCATTTTAATTACGGTAAAGCTGCCAATGAAACAAATAGAGGCCCTGTGATCAATGGTCTCGATTTAAATATCAAAGCAGGCGAAAAAATAGGCTTAGTTGGTCGTTCCGGTGCGGGCAAATCAACCTTGGTTAATTTACTGTTGCGTTTTTACGATGTTGACAGTGGAGCTATTAAAATTGATGACCAAGATATTTCAAAGGTCAGCCAAGAAAGCTTACGCAAACACATTGCAATGGTCACTCAGGACACGTCATTACTACACCGCTCTGTTAAAGAAAATATCTTATATGGTCGCCCTGATGCGAGTGACCAAGAGATGTTAAACGCTGCAAAGCAGGCTAAAGCCCTCGAATTTATAGATGACCTTGAAGATAGCCAAGGTAACAAAGGTTTTGCAGCACAAGTGGGTGAGCGCGGTGTTAAACTCTCGGGCGGGCAACGCCAACGTATTGCGATCGCACGCGTACTCCTAAAAAATGCACCTATCCTTATTTTAGATGAAGCTACAAGCGCACTTGATTCTGAAGTTGAAGCTGCAATTCAAGCAAGCCTTGATGATTTAATGACAGGTAAAACAGTAATTGCAATTGCACACCGTCTTTCAACGATCGCTCAAATGGACAGACTCATTGTACTTGATGAAGGCGGTATTGTTGAGCAAGGTAGTCATGATGAATTACTCGTTCAAAATGGGATTTATGCTGCGTTATGGGCACATCAAACGGGTGGATTTATTGGGGTTGAATAGAGTACTAAAATGTCCGAATGATAAAAAAGAGCCTTAGTGGCTCTTTTTATCATTATTAATAAGTGGTTAGATTATTTACCGCGTTGCGCATCTTTTTGTGCTTTTTTAGCATCTTTGCGTTTTTGTAAAACCGCTTGCGCTTCATTACCTATATGACCTTCACCACGCGCTTGTGCCAGCTCAATTTGCTTTTGGCGCTCTGCAAATCGTTCTCTTTGTTCATCTGTAACGTTGTCAATACAGTGATGACACGATACACCTTCCATATACTCTGATTTTAGTTTTTCAGCCTCTGTGATTGGCATACGACAAGCATGGCATTGATCATACGAACCTTTTTGTAAGTCGTGATCCACCGCAACGCGGTTATCAAAGACAAAACATTCACCTTCCCACATTGTTTCTTCTTTTGGCACTTCTTCTAAGTATTTTAAAATGCCGCCTTCGAGATGATATACATCTTCAAAGCCTTGCTCTTTCATATAAGCCGTTGATTTTTCACAGCGAATACCACCCGTACAAAACATCGCTACTTTTTTATGTTTTGTAGGGTCTAAGTTTTCCTTTGCCCACTGCGGGAACTCGCGAAATGTTTTAGTATTTGGATCAACGGCATTTTGGAAAGTACCGATTTCAATTTCATAGTCATTTCGGGTATCAACTAGAATAACCTCAGGGTCTGAAATCAACGCATTCCAATCTTGTGGCTTGACGTAACTGCCAACAACTTTGAGCGGATCAACACCTTCAACACCCATAGTCACGATTTCTTTTTTAAGCTTTACTTTCGTACGATAAAATGGGCATTCATCATCAAACGACTCTTTACTCACAATGTTATCGAGGTTTGGTTGAGTATCAAGCCACGATAGTAAATTATCGATACCTTCGCGCTTAGCTGATACTGTGCCATTAATCCCTTCAGCAGCAATTAATAAAGTACCGCGTACTTCATTGGCTTCCATTACATCTAAAAGTGGTTGACGAAGTGCTTCAAATTCAGGGAGTGCAACAAATTTATACAGCGCGCATACAACAAAGTGCTCACTGGTGACATTATCTTTATGTACTGCAGTCATGGGTATTCCTATTTTGCTTTAGCCGTTATTGGCGGTAACCGAATCGTAAATCCGGCGCATTGGGGCGCATATTTTACGCATTTTACGGTTAAATGCAAAAAAAGCAGTGATAAACAGGTTTTTACTGTCGGCCAAGCACTCTACTACGCTATAATAGCGACATTATTGTTGGCTTATACCCAATTAATTGCTCATTTGGAGAAATACACTTTGCACTTTACTGATCTTGGGATTGATACTCGCCTTGAAACACAATTAGCTCATCAAGGGATCACCCAGCCTACAGATATTCAAGCCCATGCAGTGCCAACAGCACTTGCAGGTCATGACATTTTCGCTCAGTCTAAAACTGGGTCAGGCAAAACCTTAGCTTTTTTACTCCCAGCAGTTCAACGAGTCATGAAGCAAAAAGCGCTCAGTAAACGCGATCCTCGAGTACTTATCGTCGCGCCTACTCGCGAACTTGCTACACAAGTATTTACTCAGCTTCGACTTTTAATTGCGGGTACTAATATTAAAGCGGTAAAAATACTAGGCGGTGAGAATTTTAATGATCAAATTAAAGCTCTTCGTAATGATCCACAATTCGTTATTGCAACACCTGGACGTTTAGCTGATCACATAACAAAACGCTCATTACAATTAAGTGGCCTTGAATTACTTATTTTTGATGAAGCAGACCGAATTTTAGATTTAGGTTTCACCGAACAGCTAAAAATGATCAATGAACAAGCGGATCATCGCCTGCGTCAAACCTTATTGTTTTCTGCAACACTTGATCATGCCCAAGTTGATGCGCTATCACGTAATTTATTAAAAAAGCCAAAACAAATTACGCTCAGTGCCGCTAACGAACAACATTCAGACATTAAGCAAAGTTTATTTTTAGCTGATCACCTTGATCACAAAGAAGCATTGCTTGAGCACTTTTTAAAGCAAGATGATGTGGGCCAATGTATTATTTTTACAGCAACCCGTGCGGATACAAGCCGTTTAAGTGATGCGCTCAATGCAAAAGGATTTAAAGCACAAGCCTTAGCAGGTGACCTTGCACAAAATAAACGTCTTGAGATTATGGACAGCTTTAGTCGTGAAAACTTTAAGATTTTGATTACAACAGATGTCGCATCCCGCGGCCTTGATTTACTCAGTGTCACACACGTAATTAATTTTGATTTACCTAAACACGCTGAAGAGTATGTTCATCGTATAGGCAGGACAGGTCGTGCAGGTTTTAAAGGCACTGCAATTTCACTCGTTGGACCTAAAGATTGGTTAAGCTACAAAGCAATTAAAGCTTTTTTAAATGATGAACTTGAGTTTCATACCATCGAAGGGCTTAAAGGTAAATTTAAAGGTCTCCGCGAACCAAAACCTGATGCTATTTGGGCTAAAGAGCAAGATAAAGCAAAACCAAAAGCAAAGGTAATGACCAAGCGTAAGTCTAAGTCTAAAAAGCCACAAGCACCGATTAAAGCCCCCCTTAATATTGATGGCGATGCCCCAATGCGCCGTCGTAAAAAGCCAGAACAGGAATAATTATGAGTTACCTCGGAACCACCCAAACACTATTCGTTAATGAAGTAAGTAACGAAGGCGCGTACCTTGATGGTCATGACCTAGGCGAGGTTTTCTTACCAAGTAATGAAATCAAATATGAATTAGAAGCTGGCGATAGTATCAGCGTATTCATTTTCTTAGATAATGCTAACTTAGCAACAGCAACAACTAAAAAGCCATTAGCACAAGTGGGTGAGTACGCCCTGCTTCGCGTAAAAGAAATGAACAGCATTGGTGCTTTTTTAGATTGGGGTCTTGAGAAGGATGTACTTGCACCATTTAACGAACAAAAACCTAGAATGCAAGAAGGCTATTCTTATTTAGTTCGTTTGTACTTAGATAATGCAAGTGGCCGTATTTGTGCTTCAAATAACTTTAATCGCTTCATCAATAAAACTGAACCAGAATATACACCACTGCAAGAAGTACAATTGATTGTCGCCGGTAAAACGGATATTGGCTATAAAGTGTTAATTGAAGAAGCACATTATGGCGTAATTTTTTACAACATGGTGTTTAAAAACATGTTTGTTGGCCAGCGCTTAACTGGTTTTATTCAAAAAGTACGTGAAGACGGAAAAATTGACGTCATTCTTGAAAAACCAGGAATGGGAAAGGTAAGTGACCTTGGTGAAAAAATAATGGATAAATTAAAAGCCGAGGGTGGTGTCATTGCACTTGGCGATAAATCAGATCCAGAAGTAATCAAAAAAGTTTTTTCAACCAGCAAAGCTAATTATAAAAAAGCGATTGGTGGTTTATTTAAGCAAGGTTTAATTGATATAGAAGCAAAAGCAATTCGCTTAAAAGCTTAAATAACAAAAACTAACCCACTAAATTTTTATAGGGCAAGGTACACTGTTTGTAATCTTGCCCATACTCATCTAAATCTTCTTTATTTTCAATATTAAATGGCGCTAAACGTAAAACTTTTACCTCACATTTATCCTTAGCAAGATCATGAGCTGAAATACATTCTGAAACATCACTTTTCATTTGGGTTAATCTTTCTTCATTCTTCTCGCATACATGATGGATATATTTAACAAGCGTTAGCTTAAAGTCAACGAGATTGACAGGATAAATATTGAATGCATCGCTCACATTTGATGAATCATCAAATGAATTAGCAGAAACCCCATATTTATTAACCGAAAAATAGATAACAAACAACAAAATAGAAGTAATAATATATTTCATAAAAAGCCCATACAACAAACTAATATAGGCTAATATAACAGATCAGTTATAAATTGTAATTAAAAACATTGGTACTAAAGTATAGGTAAAAGTTAATTTTAAGAAATCGAATTATTAACATTTATCAAAACAGAAACAGGATCATCTGCTTGCGTTATAGGACGACCGATAACTAGATAGTCACTACCATCGTCAATAGCTTGTTTTGGTGTCATTATCCGCTTCTGATCACCTGCTGCGCTGCCTTCTGGGCGAATACCAGGTGTAACAAGTTTAAAGTCACTTCCTAATATTGATTTTAGTTGTTTGGCTTCTTGTGCTGAGCACACAACGCCATCTAACCCCGACTCTTTAGCCAGTTTTGCTAAATAAACTACCTGTTCAGCAGGTGTTTTATCAATACCGAGTCTTTTTAATTCGGCACTATCCATACTTGTTAATACTGTAACTGCAATTAATAATGGCGCTTCATCACCAAATTGTTCAAGTGCTTGCTTCGCTTTAGTCATCATTTCAACACCGCCACTGGCATGAACATTAACCATCCAAACACCCATTTTTGCAGCCGCCGTTACCGCTTTTGCAACCGTATTAGGAATATCATGAAACTTCAAATCTAGAAATACATCAAAACCTAAATCAATGAGTTCTTTAACAAAAGCAGGCCCAAAGTAAGTAAACATTTCTTTGCCAACCTTTAAGCGGCAAGTATCTGGTGATAATTGTTTAACGAAATTTAAAGCTGTTTGTTGATCATCATAATCGAGGGCGATAAGAACTTTTTTTGAATGTTCGAGAGACATAACTTTCCTAAAACTAATTGTAGAAGTAAGTGAATATTTTATAGAAAACTAAAAACCGTCTAAACCACGGCTTGGTACAATGGTTTCCCAATGTTTACACGATGGACAAACCCAATAAATTGTATGGCTGGTGAAACCACAGTGTTGACATTGAAAATCTGGTTTTGTGGCAATATAAGAGGTGACTAACTTATCGATTTGATCAAGCACATCTTTAATATCTGTATTTTGTTTAGCAAGAAGCTGTAATAAAAAACTAAAACCGCGAATTGTAGGTTGACGCTTTAAGCTATCAGTTAAAAATTTAATTGCTTGATCTGTGTGCCCTTGCTCAAGTAATGCTTGGCAATGTTTTATTTTTATCAACACCCCGCCCTTATCAAGCAATTGTAAAAGTAACGCATGAAATTGCTCAGTCAACTTTAACTGATTATAGCTGTGAGCAAGATCATCAATAAATAAAGGAGCAAAAAAAGTAAAAGTACATATCAGCTCACGCCAATAATAAATCGCTTTTACATAATCCTCTTTTGCATAAGCAGACTTACCTAATTCATACAAAGGGCGAATTGCTTTATGATTTAGACTAATAGCTTTGCGCATAACTTGTGGGTCGTTATCTATTAACGCAGCCTCACAATAAAAATTGGCTATGGCTTTAAAGTGCTGTGGCTTTGAAAATAAGTCGCTGTGAGCCTCGAACATATTAATACCTTTTTCCCATTCACGTGTTTGTGAATATAAATTAAGTATCGGTTCTAATGCATCACTGTGGTTTGCTTTTATCAACCACACTAAATGCTCTTCGGCGCCATCAAGCAAACCCGCCATAATATAATCTTCGGCAAGTTCAAGTCGGCTACTGGCAGCTTGTTGTTCATTAAGGCTTGGGTGTTTAAGCAGCAGTTCGTGAATTTTTATCGCGCGGTCTAACTCGCCTCGACGGCGAAACATAGTCGCAAGTGTAGAATAATGTTCAACAGAGTCAGCTGATACCTCAAGCAAGTTAATTAGATGCTCAAGACCTTGATCTTCTTCTCTGTCGAGTAAAAACTTTAAGCCTTTACTGTATTCAGACGTGATCTGACGATTTAGCTGATGAGCTTGGTTTTTAGCACTGTTCTTACCCATTATCCAGCCATAACCAGCCGCAACAGGCAAAAGTAAAAACAAAAGCTCAATCATAATTAAGAATCTTTATTAGCTACGAGCTTATTTTTATTTTTTTCAGGTGCTAATTTTTTTTTCAAACGGTAGTTTTGCCACTTCAATTGTGAAAACAACTTAAAGCTTATAAAGCAACCGATCACGACACCTAAAGCAAAACAGATACTTATAATCATTGCGAGGGGTAACGTATTACTGGCAATAATATAATTGATTTTCACCAAGTGCGGATTTTGCGAACCAAGTACAAATGCAAAAATTAGGCATATTGCTACCAGAATAATTTTTAATACCCTAAACAAGTAACTACTCCAACTTAATAACTAGGCAATACTCGCATTTACACGATCGCGTAATTCTTTGCCTGGTTTAAAATGTGGTACATGCTTACCTTCTAACTCAACAGTATCGCCTGTTTTAGGGTTACGACCTGTGCGAGGTGAGCGAAAATGTAATGAGAAACTACCAAAACCACGAATTTCTATGCGATCTGAGCTTGATAATGAGCCGGCCATTTGTTCAAGAATTTCTTTAACAGCATTTTCAACATCTTTCACAGGGACATGTGCGTGTTGCTCGGCTAATTGTTCTATCAATTCTGACTTAGTCATAACGTTTCCTTAAAAAGAGATAAAGGAAGGGCAACACTGCCCTTCCAATTAAGACTGATTAATTAGTCTTTTTGTGCATTTGCGAAAGCAGCTGCCATTGCGTTTTCAAACACTGGCTCTTCTTTCTTAAGCTTTTCTAGTACTTCTTTCTCTTCTGCTTCGAAAAGAGCTTTAACTGAAAGGCTTAAAGTGCGGTTCTTACGATCAACACCAACATATTTCACTTCAATTTCGTCGCCTACAGAAACAACAGTAGTTGCATCTTCAACGCGCTCTTGAGCGATATCAGCTACACGGATGTAACCTTCAACGCCTTCGATAAGTTCAACAGTTGCGCCTTTCGCATCAACTTCAGTCACTTTACCTTTAACAATAGCACCTTTTTTGTTTGCATCAAGGTAGTTATTGAATGGGTCAGCTTCGATTTGCTTAACACCTAGAGAGATACGTTCACGCTCTGGGTCAACTTGCAATACGATAGCAGTGATTTCGTCGCCTTTCTTGAATTCACGTACAGCGTCTTCGCCAGGTGTATTCCAAGAAATGTCTGAAAGGTGTACAAGACCGTCAATACCACCGTCAAGACCGATAAAGATACCGAAGTCAGTGATTGATTTGATCTTACCAGTAACTTGATCGCCTTTGTTTTGAAGACGAGCAAATTCTTGCCAAGGATTAGCAATACATTGCTTAAGACCAAGTGAAATACGACGACGTTCTTCGTCAATTTCAAGAACCATAACTTCAACAGTGTCGCCAAGGCTAACAACTTTTGAAGGATGGATGTTCTTGTTAGTCCAATCCATTTCAGAAACGTGTACTAGACCTTCAACGCCTTCTTCGATTTCTACGAAGCAACCGTAATCAGTAAGGTTAGTTACACGACCAGAAAGTTTAGAACCTTCTGGGTAACGACCAGCGATAGCTGCCCATGGATCTTCGCCAAGCTGTTTAAGACCTAGAGATACACGAGTTTTATCTTTGTCGAATTTAAGAACTTTAACTGCGATTTCGTCGCCAACATTAACGATTTCTGAAGGGTGCTTAACACGCTTCCACGCCATATCAGTAATGTGTAGTAGACCATCAACACCACCAAGGTCAACGAATGCACCGTAGTCAGTAAGGTTCTTAACGATACCTTTAACTTCTTGACCTTCAACAAGGTTAGCAAGAAGCTCTTCACGTTCTTGTGAGTTTTCAGATTCGATAACTGCACGACGTGAAACAACAACGTTGTTACGTTTTTGATCAAGCTTGATTACTTTAAATTCAAGCTCTTTGCCTTCAAGGTGAGTTGTGTCACGTACTGGACGAACATCAACAAGTGAACCAGGTAGGAAAGCACGGATTGAATCAACTTCAACTGTGAAACCGCCTTTAACTTTACCGTTGATAACACCAGTAACAGTCTCTTGCTCTTCACATGCTTTCTCAAGACGGATCCATGCTTCGTGACGCTTAGCTTTCTCACGAGAAAGGATAGTTTCACCGAAACCGTCTTCAATTGCATCTAGTGCAACATCTACTTCGTCGCCAACAGCAACTTCTAGTTCACCAGCAGCATTTTTGAACTGCTCTGCAGGGATAGCACTTTCTGATTTAAGACCAGCATCTACAAGTACAATGTTGTTCTCGATTGAGATAACTGTACCTTTAACAATAGAGCCTTGCTCTGCTTCAAAACCCTTTAAGCTTTCTTCAAATAACTGCGCAAAATTTTCTGACATACGAATATACGTCTCATATATTATTACCAATTAGCAACCATGCTGCATGGGGTTGTTAAAATAGCACTGGCATCCTGCTGGTGCATAAAATGTGTTTAGTTTCGTTTAGGAAACTTACCTTCAGATATTGCAATATCGATTAAAGTTATAACTTTATCAAATACTTGCTGAGCATTAAGCTCGCTAGTATCGAGTTCAATTGCATCATCTGCAGGCACAAGCGGCGCAACAGCACGATTCATATCGCGATCATCACGTGCTTTAATGTCTTCTAATAGACCACTTAGTGTAACATCAAGACCGCGCTCATTCAACTCAACAAAACGTCTACGAGCACGTTCTTCTGCACTTGCGGTTAAATATATTTTCAATGGCGCATCTGGAAACACGACAGTGCCCATATCTCGGCCATCTGCAACTAAGCCATTTTCTGTGCGAAATGCGCGCTGGCGGCGTAATAAGGCCTCTCTAACGCGTGGTAACGCTGCAACTTTTGACGCTGCAGCACCAACCTCTTCATTACGTATTGTAGTTGATACGTCTTCGCCTTCAAGAATAACTTTTCCAGCATTTGTTTGACTATCCACTAAAAATTGCACATCTAAATTGGCAGCTAAAGGCACTAATGCCTCTTCATTGTCCAATGCAATTTGATGGTGAAGTGCAGCCAGTGATAAAACACGATAAATAGCACCACTGTCTAATACATCCCACCCTAATTTCTCGGCTAACAAGCGACAAACAGTTCCTTTACCTGAACCACTTGGGCCATCAACGGTGATTACGGGCATTAATAACGCCTGCATTTAAACCTCCTTCAATGCACACCAAAATAAAACCGCCATATTATACGTCAGATAATTAAATTTATCCGCTTTTTGTATGTAACTTTTTATATCAACAACGCTGTACCTTAATGACTTACTGACGCTAGGGTCTTGAAAAATGTCGGAAATGTTTTATAGGTACATTTAGGATCATTAATTGTAATTGCTTTTCCACCTACTGCTACCATAGCAAAACACATGGCTATCCGGTGATCGTCGTATGTATCAATTGCAACGTCATTAAAGTGTGTTGGGGGGATAATTTCGATAAAATCTTCCCCTTCAACAACTTCAGCCCCGACTTTACGAAGCTCAGTTGCCATTGCATGTAAGCGGTCAGTTTCCTTTACGCGCCAATTATAAATATTACGAATAGCTGTAGGGCCATCTGCAAATAAAGCCACTGTTGCAAGTGTCATCGCTGCATCAGGAATAGCGTTGGCATCTATGTCTACACCTTTCAATTGCCCTTTGCGAACAACTAAGCGCTCATCATACCAATCAATTTTAGCACCCACCTGCTCCATCACTTTGGCAAAACCAATGTCACCTTGCACTGATTTAGCACCAACGCCTTTGATTTCTATTTCACCACCTGCAATCGCAGCTGCAGCTACGAAATAAGAGGCTGATGACGCATCACCTTCAACCATAATGCGTTCAATCGCTTGGTATTGCTGTGCGCCTTTTACGATAAAGGTTTTGTAATCATCATTCGCTACTGCAATACCAAAACGTGCCATTACATCGAGGGTAATATCAATATAAGGTTTTGAAACTAACGCGCCTTTAATTGTGATCTTGGTGTCACCACTGAATAAAGGGGCTGCCATTAATAGCGCGGTTAAAAATTGACTTGAAATACTGCCGTCAATTTCAACCTGTCCGCCCTTAATCTGTCCACCCACGATTTTTAGTGGCGGATAATCTTTATTTTTTAAATAAGTTACATCACCGCCAAGCGCTTGCAGTGCATCAACCAAATGACCAATAGGTCGCTCTTCCATGCGCGGTTCACCAATTAATTCGTACTCGCCTGATACAGCAGCAAGTACGGCCGTTAGAGGACGATACGCTGTACCAGCATTACCAAGAAATAATGGCTCTGATGGGGTTAATAATTGCCCGCCAACACCTTTTACTGTTGCAACTGTTTTATCATCATTGAGGCTTACACCTACACCCAATAATTTTAATGCGCCTAGCATGTGGCGAATATCGTCACTGTCCAATAAATTTTCAACAACCGTTGTACCTTCAGCAAGTGCTGCCAATAATAAAATACGGTTTGATAAACTTTTTGAGCCAGGTAATGTCACGCTACCATTTACGTTATTAATTGGCTCTAAACGTAGTTGCTCCATTAGCTGTTCTCCTTGGCAAACTTTGCCATGAAATCAACTAAAGCCTGTACACCGGCAAGTGGCATTGCGTTATAAAGACTCGCGCGCATGCCACCAACAATACGGTGTCCCTCAAGGGCTAGTAAACCAGCTTCTTTAGCGTGTGATAGAAATTGCTGATTCAAACTTTCATCGTTTAACCAAAATGGTACATTCATGCGTGAACGACAGTGTTTTGCCACTTTATTGTTATAAAATGGCGACTCGTCAATAAAACCATAAAGTAATTCGGCTTTTGCAATGTTTTGCTGTTCCATGGCTTTAACGCCACCATTTTGCTCAAGCCATTCGAACACTTCCGCTGCTAAATACCATGCAAATGTTGGCGGTGTGTTATACATACTGCCTTGCTTAACCTCTAGCGCGTAATCAAATACACCAGGTTTAGCTAAGCCTTGGCGCTCTAACAAGGTTTTACGGATGATGACAATGGCTAAGCCTGATGGACCAATATTCTTTTGCGCGCCAGCATAGATTAAATCAAACTTATTGACGTCAAATTCACGAGATAAGATCGTTGATGACATATCTGCGATTATGGGTGCAGTAGGATGACTTGGTACGTCAAATACTTCGATACCATCAATGGTTTCATTAGGGCAATAATGAATGTATGACGGATCAGCGGGGAATTGCCATTCGCTCACTGGCTTGATTGAAAATTGCTCATCACTATCATTACGTACATCAAGCTCTGTCACTTGTGTAAATTTTAATGCCTCAGTTACTGCGCCTTTTGACCATACGCCGTTTTCACAATACACGGCGGCTTTGTCATCGAGGTGCAAATTTAACGGTACTGCAGCAAATTGACCGCGACCACCACCGTGCATAAATAATATTTCAAACTCGTCACTAATATCCATCAAACGGCGTAGACTTGCTTCACATTTTGCTGTGAGCGCTAAAAACTCTTTACTTCGGTGGCTTATCTCCATCACCGACACACCTAAATCTTGCCAATCAACAAATTCTTTTTGTGCTTTTGCCATTACTTCTGGCGGCAACATTGCAGGCCCCGCACAAAAATTATATTTACTCATTACCTTTCCTCATTCCAGTAATTTAACAATAAGAGTGTATATTTATCCCCGTATCTGGGGATTAATATTATTGCTCAGTTTTATTTTAACAATAAAAAAAAGCGGCCAAAGCCGCTTTTATTTATTAATGCTATTCTGCTGGAGGGTTATCCCCAGCGTCATCATTAACAATCTCGACTACTTCAACGCTTTCGCCTTCGATAGCTTCAAGCTCATCGATTTCAATTTCTTCGATACGTTGTAAACCAACTACTTGCTCTTCGTCAATAGTTCTTATCAAAATAACACCTTGGGTATTACGCCCAACTGTAGAAACTTCGTTAACGCGAGTTCGTACTAAGGTTCCACGATTAGATATAATCATGATTTCATCGTTATCATCAACTTGAACTGCACCAACAACAGCACCATTACGCTCACTTACTTTGATTGATACCACACCTTGAGTCGCACGACTCTTCGATGGATAATCTTCAAGTAAAGTACGCTTACCGTAACCGTTTTCAGTTACTGTTAAGATAGCACCATCTGTCTTAGGTACAATTAATGAGACAACACGTTGACCTTCAGGCATTTTAATACCACGAACACCCGTTGCTGTACGACCCATCTGGCGTACACCTTTGAACTTGATTTCTGGCTTACCATTTTCATCAAGTACTGGGTTACCATTTTCATCTAATACTGGAGATTCTTCAGCTTCTTTAAAGCGAACAACTTTACCAGCATCAGTGAATAGCATGATCTCGTTGCTTCCATCAGTGATGTCTACACCAATTAAGCTATCACCATCATTTAAGTTAACGGCAATAATACCGCTAGCACGTTGACGGCTATACGCTGTCAGTGGTGTTTTCTTAACTGTACCAAATGCAGTTGCCATAAAGATGTATTTATCTTCTGCATATTCACGCACCGGCAAGATTGCTGTGATACGTTCGTCAGCCTCAAGCGGCAGTAAGTTTACAATTGGCTTACCGCGGGCAGCTCGGCTAGCAAGCGGTAATTGATACACTTTAAGCCAATATAAGCGACCAGCTGTTGAGAAACACAGAATCGTATCGTGCGTATTTGCAACTAATAAACGTTCGATGAAATCTTCATCTTTCATCTTCGTTGCTGACTTACCTTTACCACCACGACGCTGTGCTTCGTAATCAGATAATGGTTGATACTTAACGTAACCTTCGTGAGAAAGTGTAACTACTACGTCTTCTTCAGTGATCAAGTCTTCTAAACTGATATCATGCGCTGCGGCATTGATTTCCGTACGACGTTCATCACCATATTGCGCTTTAATTTCAACTAGCTCATCGCGGATAACTTCCATTAAACGCTCTGGTGTAGCAAGAATATATAAAAGCTCAGCAATTAAATCTAATAACGTTTGGTATTCGCTTAGAATCTTTTCGTGCTCAAGACCTGTTAGCTTATGTAAACGCAAATCAAGGATAGCTTGGGCTTGTTGCTCAGAAATATAGTACTGACCATCACGAATGCCTAAGTCATCAGCTAACCAATCAGGACGCGCTACATTTGCTTCACCCGCTTTTTCAAGCATGGCTTTAACATTACCTAGTTCCCACGGACGCGCAGCTAAGGCAATTTTTGCTTCAGCTGGGGTTGGCGAGTTACGAATAAGTTCGATAATTGGGTCAATGTTTGCAAGTGCAATCGCTAAACCTTCGAGCATGTGTGCACGATCGCGAGCTTTACGTAAATCAAATACGGTGCGGCGCGTTACAACTTCACGACGGTGAATAATAAACTCTTCAAGCATTTCTTTTAAATTGAAACACTTAGGTTGATTATTAATTAAGGCAACCATGTTCATACCAAACACAGTTTGTAACTGAGTTTGTGCATAAAGGTTGTTTAGAATCACTTCACCTACATCACCACGTTTGATCTCGATAACGATACGCATACCGTCTTTATCTGATTCATCACGTAATGCACTAATACCTTCAATCTTCTTATCTTTAACCAGCTCTGCAATCTTTTCGATTAAACGCGCTTTGTTTACTTGATAAGGGATTTCGTGAACGATAATCGTTTCACGATGAGTTTTTTCGTCGACTTCGATTTCTGCACGTGCACGCATGTACACTTTACCGCGACCGGTTAAATAGGCTTGTTCAATGCCTTTTTTACCATTAATAATTGCCGCAGTTGGGAAATCTGGCCCCGGAATATAATCCATTAACTCAAGGATTGTTAAATCAGGGTTTTGAATAAGGGCTAAACAACCATTCACAACTTCAGTTAAGTTATGAGGCGGAATGTTTGTTGCCATACCTACCGCAATACCCGATGAACCGTTTACTAATAAGTTAGGAACTTTCGTAGGCAATACGTCAGGAATTTGCTCTGTACCGTCGTAGTTAGGTACAAAATCAACCGTTTCTTTTTCAAGATCGGCCAAAAGCTCATGAGACATTTTCGCCATACGGACTTCCGTATAACGCATTGCTGCTGCTGAGTCACCATCAACTGAACCAAAGTTACCTTGGCCGTCTACTAGCATATAACGTAATGAGAATGGCTGTGCCATACGTACGATCGTGTCATACACAGCGCTGTCGCCATGGGGATGGTATTTACCAATTACGTCACCAACCACACGGGCTGATTTTTTGTAAGGCTTATTCCAATCATTATTAAGCTCGTTCATAGCAAACAAAACGCGGCGGTGAACAGGTTTTAAACCGTCACGTACGTCTGGTAATGCTCGTCCTACAATTACGCTCATCGCGTAATCTAAATAGGAGTTTTTTAACTCGTCTTCAATATTGACTGGCAGAATTTCATTGGCGAAATCAGTCATTTGATATCACATTCCTTCAGTATTTACCCCTAAAGTGCCACATACTGGGCGCTTGCGGGTATTTAGTTATTATTACCAAGTCATGCTACCACAATTTATTTATATTTACAGGCGCTAAATCTTTGCGATTTATTAATTTCCCCCTATATAATGGCCTCAGATTGACGAGGAAGCTTTTTATGACCGAACATCAAAATGTAGATAACGCAGAAATTGCAAAATTTGAAGCCATTGCCGAACGATGGTGGGACCGAGATGGAGAATTTAAACCTCTTCATGAGATCAACCCGTTACGATTAGACTTCATAGCCGACAAAGCCCATGGTTTGTTTGACAAAGAAACACTCGACGTAGGCTGTGGTGGTGGAATTTTAAGTGAAAGTATGGCGCGAATGGGCGCACACGTGACCGGTATTGATATGGGTCAAGAACCATTAACCGTGGCTAAATTGCACAGTTTAGAAACAGGTGTAAATGTTGAGTATATAAAAATACCAGCAGAAGAGTATGCAGCGCAGTACCCTGCTCGCTTTGATACTATTACCTGCATGGAAATGTTAGAACATGTACCTGATCCCGCTTCTATTATCCATGCCGTTGCCAAACTAGCCAAACCGGGTGCGGATGTATTTTTTTCAACCTTAAATAAAACCCCAAAAGCATATTTGTTTGCCATTGTTGGCGCAGAAAAGTTATTAAAAATGGTGCCAGAGGGAACTCACGACCACAAAAAATTTATTAAACCTGCACAACTTATTGCATGGGCAGAGCAAGCTGGATTAAAAGTACGTGCCAGCGCTGGCCTTAGTTATAACCCGCTATCAAAGCAATACAGCTTAAATACCGATGTCAGCGTTAATTATATTTTGCACTTTGAGAAACTGGCGTAATGGCTGACTCTAAAACAGCAACGCCAGTTATTAGCTATGATGCCTTTATTTTTGATTTAGATGGCACACTACTGGACACCGCAGATGATCTAGGCGCAGCGCTTAATAGCGTACTCGTTGATCATGATCAACCACAGGTTTCGGCTGACATCTATCGTCCTGCAGCTTCTAATGGTGCCATGGCGCTGCTGGAAGCCGGGTTCGGCCAGCAGTGGCATGCTCACCCAAAGCAAGGTGATTTACGCCAGCAATTGTTAAATGCTTACGCAAATAATATTGCAACGCATAGCCACTGTTTTTCTGGTATAGCGTCTTTATTAATTGCTCTTGAGCAAAAAAACATTAAATGGGGAATAATGACCAATAAACCTGGCTTTTTGACCACCCCATTAGTTTCAGCGATTACTGAATTAAAAGGCGCGCAAGCGGTTGTCAGTGGTGACACGTTAGCAGTAGCCAAGCCTTCCCCATTGCCGCTACTACACACCGCTAATTTATTAGGTGTTGAACCAACTCGGTGTTTATACATAGGTGATGCACAGCGTGACATTGTCGCAGCCAAAGCTGCAAACATGCACAGCGCTACGGCATTATGGGGATATATCCCTAGTGTAGCTGATGCAATAGGCTGGCAAGCTGATTTTAATTGGTACTCCCCTATTGATGCTTTTAACCATATATAGTGCCTAGCTAATTTTTAACCACTACATATTGTGATTGTGTTAATTTTTGTGCATTGATTGCTGATAAAAAAAGCAGCAGAAATTTATTTTTAAAATGAGATAATTTACTCAATCTGGAGTTGATTTTTATAAATTTCATTTTAATCAGAAGGTCAAAGGTTAATGCCCACTAACACAATCATGTTATCCCAACCTTATCCACAATCAAGGGTATTTATGTACCTTGCAAAAGATCGCAGACCACTCTATCTTGTGACCTAGAATTTGATAAGCACCAGATGTTGTGGCTAAGACTTATACAATTAAATTCTCGTTAAAGTAGAATTAACACAATAAAAATTTTTTTAGAAAATATTTCCTCAAGGAATACAGGCAAAATTATGAACCAACAGCTATCTGTAAGCAAACGTGACGGCCGCAAAGAGTCACTTGATTTAGATAAGATCCATCGCGTTATTGCTTGGGCCGCCGAGGGTCTAAAAAATGTCTCTGTCTCGCAAGTTGAATTAAAATCACATATTCAATTTTATGACGGTATTCGTACCGAAGACATTCATGAAACCATCATTAAAGCGGCAGCCGATCAGATCTCTAAAGAGTCTCCTGATTATCAGTACTTAGCTGCACGTTTAGCTGTATTCCACCTACGTAAAAAAGCATATGGTCAATTTGAACCACCTCGTTTATATGATCACATTGTTAAGCTAGTTGAAGACAAGCGCTACGACGCTCACTTACTGGCTGATTACACAGAACAAGAAATTGATGCATTGGACGAGTACCTTGATCATGGACGTGATTTAAACTTCAGCTACGCTGCGGTTAAACAACTTGAAGGTAAGTATTTAGTCCAAAACCGCGTTACAGGCGAAATCTATGAGAGCGCGCAGTTTTTATACATTTTAGTAGCCGCCAGTCTGTTTTCAGATTACCCAAAAGAAACACGTTTAGATTACATTAAACGTTTTTACGACGCAGTTTCATTATTTAAAATTTCATTACCAACACCAATCATGGCCGGTGTACGTACGCCGACACGTCAATTTAGTTCATGTGTACTTATTGAGTGTGGTGATAGCTTAGATTCTATCAATGCAACATCATCCGCGATTGTAAAATACGTATCGCAACGTGCAGGCATTGGTATTAATGCTGGTAGCATTCGTGCACTTGGTAGCCCTATTCGCAATGGCGAAGCCTACCACACCGGTTGTATTCCTTTTTATAAGCACTTCCAAACAGCCGTTAAAAGCTGCTCGCAAGGTGGTGTGCGTGGTGGTGCAGCCACTTTATTCTACCCGCTTTGGCATTTAGAAGTTGAAAATTTATTAGTACTTAAAAACAACCGTGGTGTTGATGATAACCGTGTACGTCACCTTGACTACGGTGTTCAGTTTAATAAACTTATGTACTCGCGTTTAATTAAAGACGATTACATCACGCTCTTTAGCCCATCAGACGTGCCTGGTTTATATAATGCATTTTTTGAAGATCAAGATGAATTTGATAAATTATATGTGCAGTACGAACAAGATGACTCAATTCGTAAAAAACGTATTAAAGCCATTGAACTGTTTTCAATGTTTGCACAAGAGCGTGCAAGTACAGGCCGTATTTACTTACAAAATGTAGATCACTGTAATACGCACAGCCCGTTCATTGCTAAAGTTGCGCCTATTCGTCAATCTAACTTATGTTTAGAAATAGCGTTACCAACTAAGCCGCTTAACAATGTAAATGATGAAGAAGGCGAGATTGCTTTATGTACTTTGTCAGCATTTAACTTAGGTGCGATTGAGTCACTGGATGAGCTTGAAGAACTTGCAGAGCTGGCTGTACGCGCCCTTGATAATCTGCTTGATTTCCAAGACTACCCAGTCCCTGCTGCAAAAAATGCAACCATGGGTCGTCGCACATTAGGTATAGGCGTAATCAACTACGCTTACTATCTTGCTAAAAATAGTAAGCGTTACTCTGATGGCAGTGCTAACGCATTAACGCACAAAACATTTGAAGCAATTCAGTACTACCTAATGAAAGCATCAAATGAACTTGCAAAAGAACGCGGTGCTTGCCCTAAATTTAACGAAACAACGTATTCACAAGGTATTATGCCAACAGATACGTATAAGCGTGATTTAGATAAAATCTGTGATGAGCCATTGCATCTAGATTGGGACACATTGCGTGCCAATATTAAACAGTATGGTATGCGTAACTCAACGTTATCTGCGTTGATGCCGTCAGAGACATCATCACAGATTTCAAACGCAACGAATGGTATTGAGCCTCCTCGCGGGCATATCAGTGTAAAAGCCAGTAAAGATGGTATTTTAAAGCAAGTTGTGCCTGAGTATGAGCGCCTAAAAGATAGCTACGAGTTATTATGGGATATCCCATCAAACAAAGGTTATTTAGAACTTGTTGGTATTATGCAAAAATTTGTTGACCAAACAATTTCTGCAAACACTAATTATGATCCAAATAAGTTTGAAGGGGGTAAAGTACCTATGAAGGTGTTACTACAAGACTTACTAGGTGCATATAAACTAGGAGTTAAAACACTTTACTACCATAATACACGTGATGGTGCTTCTGATATGCAAGACGAAACACCAGAAGTGGAAGATGATGATTGTGCAGGCGGCGCATGTAAAATCTAATCGATTATAAATATAAATTTGAAGCGGGCTTTACGCCCGCTTTATCCTGTTCGTTTTTTGAGTGATCTTATGTCTTATACTACTTTTAGCCGAAACCATAATAACCAACTACAAGAACCGATGTTTTTCGGCCAAACCGTTAACGTATCGCGTTATGATCAACAGAAGTACCCTATTTTCGAAAAATTAATTGAAAAACAACTTTCGTTTTTTTGGCGCCCAGAAGAAGTTGATGTAAGCAAAGACCGCTTAGATTTTCAAGCCTTGCCAGATCACGAAAAACATATATTTTTAAGTAATTTAAAATACCAAACTTTGCTTGATAGTGTACAAGGTCGATCGCCTAATGTTGCATTACTGCCAATTGTGTCTATTCCTGAGCTTGAAACTTGGATTGAAACATGGGCATTCAGTGAAACAATTCATAGCCGTTCATATACACATATTATTCGTAATGTAACCCAAGCCCCTGAACTTATTTTTGACGATATCGTCAGTAATGAAAAAATTAGTGAACGTGCTGATGCGGTAACTAAATATTACGACGAGTTAATTAATAAAGTTGCCGTATACAACTTATATGGTGAAGGTAAGCATGTGCTTAACGGTGAAACCGTTAATATCAGTTTATTTGAGCTTAAAAAACTTTTGTACCTTGCCATGATGTCAGTGAATATTTTAGAAGCGATCCGCTTTTATGTTAGCTTTGCTTGCTCATTTGCATTTGCTGAGCGAGAGCTAATGGAAGGTAATGCAAAAATAATAAAACTTATTGCCCGTGATGAAGCACTGCATTTATCTGGTACACAACATATTCTTAATATTATGCAAGATGGCAAAGATGACCCTGAAATGGCTATTGTAGCCGCACAGTGTCGTGAAGAAGCAATTCAAATGTTTGTTGATGCTGCTGAGCAAGAAAAAGAATGGGCTGAGTATTTATTTAAAGATGGATCCATGATTGGTTTAAATAAAGATATTCTTTGTCAATACGTAGAATACATTACCAATGCACGTATGATTGCAGTTGGCCTACCTGCACAATTTCCGAGTAACAGCAATCCAATTCCTTGGATCAGCTCATGGCTTGTTTCTGATAATGTACAGGTTGCCCCACAGGAAGCCGAAATAAGCTCATACCTTGTTGGCCAAATTGACTCGCAAGTAGATGCGTCTGACTTTGGTGATTTTGATCTCTAATGTCTGTACAAAAAACTGCAAAGGTTCACCTTGCAGATGACAGCCAGTGTTTTGACTTTAATACTGGCTGCCCTTCTCTTTTAGACTGTTTAGAACAAAACAAATTAACTGTGCCCTATCAGTGCCGCGAAGGCTATTGTGGTGCCTGTAGGGCAACGCTTATTGATGGAACTGTTAATTATAACCAAGAGCCTTTAGCGTTTGTCAGAGAAGGCGAAGTATTACTGTGTTGTTGTAAACCAAATGGCAGTATTACCCTGAGTTTTAAATGATTAAAAGACGAGATATAAACATTGGTACGTTTTAGTGCCAATCAAATTTATTCGTTTCATAGCAATGATCTTTATCGCTTATCATCAAACTTGTGTCATCTATTATAACATCCCAGCTTAAGTTTCTCGTTAAGCCAGCCCGTATATCATCAATAAACTGCTGATCAATTTCAATAATATGGCTGTTTGAAAAGAAACTCAATCGTGTCTGAACATCCGCTAGCCAATCAGTATTGGCGGCGGTCAATATAAGAAGCTCATCAACATTTTTGGCTATTTTAATTAGCTGCTCTGCATCGGGCTTATCAACACTTAGCCATGTCTTATAATGCTCGTCTAAGGCTTTAATACTAACGTCTGGCGTTAGTTTATCAAATTGCTTATTTATCACCGCATCTTTATCATAAGATAGCAGACAGTAACCAAGTAGCTTTAAAATAAAATGCTCTAAGCTCTCATTCTTAACTAAAGCCGTAGTGAACACTTCTTGGTGGTTCCGTTGCTGGCGCAAATCAGCAATAGTAAACCGAGCTTTAAAAACGCGGGTTTTATCACTCATTGCAAATACCTATGATCGGCTACTTAAAAGTAAGTATAGCGGATATAAAAATTTAAGCGGATTATTAAAAGTTATGGTATAACATTATTGATCCACTTTATTGTTGGTGTTATATTATATCACAACATAATCATCACGATGTAGTACCCATGATCCGACATTCATTAATTTCCACTGCAATAATCACTGCCCTTAGTTCATTTTCCGCTCATGCTGGCATTATCAAAGGCCAAGTATTAGATACTAATAATCAACCAATTAGTCAGGCCGATGTACATATACACGGGAAAACACAATCAATTAAAACTGATGACAATGGTCAATTCAGTATTAATGTTGATGCCAATAGTCAATTACACATAAGTAAAAGTAATTACATTGATGCACGTATTGCAGTAAATGAAGCTAGCTCGGCTCTAAATATTACACTCACCCCAACGTCTGTTGAAACGATGGTCGTATATGCGTCAGCTTTGCATAAAAACAGCTTAGAAATGATTTCGCCAGTGAGCGTACTTGCTGGTGATGAATTACGTAACAAAGCTAAACCAACCCTAGGTGAAACTCTCAAGGGAATTCCTGGCGTAAATGCCAGTTATTTTGGTCCGGTATCATCAAGTCCAATTATCCGTGGTTTAGATGGCCCGCGCGTTAAGATCACACAAAATGGATTAGACAGTAGTGATGCGTCACGCATTGGTCCTGATCACGCGACCTCAAACGATAGTTTAGCTGCAGAACAAATTGAAGTTTTACGTGGACCTGCAACCCTACTCTATGGGTCAGGTGCGATCGGCGGCGTGGTAAATGTTGTTGATAACCGAATTCCGACTGATAACATTGAACAGCTAACTGGTGCTGTTGAATACACCCATGACACGGTTTCAAATGCTAATACGTATGCAGCAAAACTGGAAACAGGTCACAACAACTTTAATTTTCATTTTGATGGTACAAAACGTACTGGTGATGATTATCAAACGCCGCGTTTTGATTTACCCGAAGAAGAGCACGAAGATCATGACGGCCATGAAGAAGAAGAACATGAAACCGCAACATCTGTAGAAAACACATTTATTGATAGTCAAACCGTTAATTTTGGTACCAGTTATGTGGGTGAACATTTTACTCTTGGTTTGGCTTACGGACGTATTGATACTGACTACGGTATCCCTGCACATGAACACCATGAACACGAACACGATCATGAGCTCGGCCATGACCACGAAGATGGTGAAGAAACGCCAGTTTATGCACGTGTAGAGCAAGATCGCTGGCAAGGTCTTATGAGCTATGCGTTGCATAATAATTGGATAGAAACGATTAACTTACGTGTTGGTTATACTGACTATCGTCATGCTGAAATTGAAGATGGTGCTATTGGTACTATTTTTAGTAACGAAACTACAGAAGCACGATTAAACATTGAGCATAAGTTTGCTAATTGGCACGGTATGGTAGGTTATCACTTTAGCGATTCTGACTATGACGCTAATGGCGAAGAAGCATTTACTCCAGCCAGTAAAACAACCAGTCATGCAATCTTTATTTTAGAAGAGCAGCAAATTGGTGATGTTACTATTGAGTTTGGTGCACGCTTAGAAGATTACACTATTGATAGCGCAATCGCAGACCATGACCATGACCATGACCATGACCATGACCATGACCATGACCATGACCATGATGAGTCAAACGCACAAACACAGCTATACAGTAAAAGTTTCACTAATTTAAGCGTCTCTGCAGGTGGTATTTGGCAGTATACGCCAGGACAAAGTATCGCACTAAGCTTATCTCATTCTGAACGAGCACCGCTTTCTGCTGAATTACTTTCAAATGGTGTTCATATTGCCACCGGCACCTATGAACTTGGCCTAGGCTATGAAATTGAAGAAGGTGAGATTCACTTTGAGCCAGAGGATATAAAGCAAGAAACATCAACTAATATTGATTTAAGTTTTAGACGCTTTAGTGGTGATTTTGGTTATACCGTTAACTTTTTTTATAACGATATTGAAAATTTCTATTATCAGCAAAATACGGGTCTAGTCTTCGATGAAGAGCATGGTTTAGAAGCTGCAGAAGAAGGTCACGAAGGTGACATGACTGTATATCAATTTGTAAGCAAAGATGCACAATTATATGGTCTAGAATTTGATGCGCATTACAAAATAAATTCAAATGCGATGATCAAGCTTTTTGGTGATTCTACAACGGCCAAGCTATCTTCTGACGATAATAACTTACCGCGTATACCTGCGAACAAGTTAGGCTCTGAGTTACAATATAATCTTAATGATTGGCAGTTTAGCTTAACCGGCACACATTATTTTGAACAAAATGACATTACCGCTTATGAAACTGCAACTGATAGCTATACATTATTTGATGCACAAGCAAATTACCAATTAACCGTTGGCCCTGTTGATACACAATTTTATATCAATATAGATAATATTACAGATGAATTAGGCTTTGTTCACAGCTCTTTTATCAAGGATAAAGCCCCTCTACCTGGTCGTAATTTTAGAATTGGTGTACGTGGTTACTTTTAATACCAATCTGGGTCGATATGGGGTCTATTTAATGACAAGTAAATTGCGTTATAACGAGGACGTGTTGACCTTTTGTGATTAATTTTGCAGCAGTATGTTTGGCATTTAGGCAAGGCAGCGCCTATGGTGTGGGTTGTTCCCCATAAATAGGCGATAACGCAGTATAAATGCCAAACATGCGCTGCCCAAAGGGTTCTTCCTAAGCAAAAATTTTTATATCCAGTGGTTCTAAATTAAAAATTTTTAACGCCGTTATAGCGTGATTTACTTCGTTAAATTGTTCAAATGTTTATGCAGATTAGTATAATATTACTTTGTAACAACAAAAAGCCGCGCTAATAAATATTAGCGCGGCTTTTTAATATCAAAATGTCTAATTAAAGAATTTCGATTAACTCAACATCAAAAATAAGCGTTGAGAAAGGAGCAATTGCAGCGCCAGCACCACGTTCACCATAAGCAAGCTCATGAGGAACATATAAACGCCATTTTGAGCCAGTGCCCATCATTTGTAATGCTTCAGTCCAACCTTTGATCACGCCACCTACAGGGAACTCAGCAGGTTGACCACGCTCATAAGAGCTATCAAAAACAGTACCGTTGATTAATGTACCATGGTAATGAGTACGTACAGTTGATTCTGCCGTTGGCTTAGCGCCTTCACCAGCAGTTAATACTTCATACTGTAAACCAGACTCAGTTACTGTGATTTCAGAACGTTTTGCATTTTCTTCTAAAAATGAAATGCCTTCAGCAGAGAGTACTTTTGACTCTTCTTCACGACGTGCTTGAATTTCTGTATTGATTTTTTCGAATGCAGCTTGGATCTCAGGGATCTCGACTTGGAAGTCGCTACCAGCATACGCATCTTTCATGCCTTCAAATACTGAATTTAAGTTTAAACCTTCGAATGGATTAGCTTTAAGTTGCTCACCCATTTGTAAGCCAATACCGTAACTTGCTTTTTCAGCATCTGTAGTAAAATTATCTGACATAATGTGTTTCACGTTTTGTTTATACCAACCTATCATGCGCTGGTATCAGTTAAAAGACGCGTCTATGCTATCATAAAAAAAAGCCCTTTTGGGCTTCTTTAAGCTTAGTTTTTATTGAGTTTTTGCTTAATTAGGCCCATTGCAAAAGTAAATACTGGCAGGCTGATTAAAATACCAGCAAGCAATGGTCTACTCAATAATGCATGCGTACCAACTAATACCGCAGGTACTACAACAACACCAACGACCCCAATAAAAAATGCACCAATCACAGGCCAATGTTTGTCATATTTTGTGATCAAATGTCCACTGAGAATATTGAAACCTAAACAATAAACAAACGACGTAAGTAAAACAGCATCAGGTTGGGCATCAATAGCCATTTTGACGAGCAAGTTGATGGCACTGTGATAGCAATAAGCAAATACAGTCCATAACAGGACATGTTTGACCACCCGTTGCACCGTGTTTAATTGGTTTTGTTGAGACATCATAAACTCCAGATAGCAAAAAGCCGCCCATAAGGCGGCTTTTTAAATATGGTGGAGAGATAGGGATTTGAACCCTAGATGGGCTATAAACCCATGCCGGTTTTCAAGACCGGTGCATTCGACCACTCTGCCATCTCTCCGTACGGCGCGGATAATAGTGGGAATGACTCTTTTTGTAAACCCCTAAAATGCAAAAAACCTAAAATAATTGATATTATAGGTTTTTTAACTCATTTTAAGACAGTTCAATAATATTGCTTAGGTCGACGAGCAATTAGTGAGCATAATGAACACGCTAATAAACTTAAGCTAACAAAGCTAATAACTTGGAATATCAAATCAAATCTGTTTAGGTCACCGCTTGGCATAATCACCAAAATAAAGGCCGGTAATACACTTAACATCACTACGTACAAACACACTTTAAATGCTCGACCAAAATCAAATCGTTTACTGCGTTGCATCCACCAAGTCAGTAAAACAAGAATACTCATCGCTGAAAAGGCCACTAAATACGGTGTTTTTGTACTCATTGCGATATAAAGAGTCAGCGCTGCGCCAACCAAGCCCCATAAGGACCACGTTAACCATTTCTCTTTTTCACGTAGAAATAAATTTCCCATCATTCTCGTCTTCTTTATCGTTATTTTTATAAGACTATCCATACACTAACAAAAAACAACAGATTAAAAAACATACTGCAGAAGAAATAGTTCAATTAATGCATCCATGCACTTCTTACAGCTAAAGCAGAGTAACACGTTTAAACTTAATATGATGTGACCAGATTTTTAGAGAAAAGTTCATTCATTTGTGAAAATGATTATAAATTTGTAAAAAAGTGTTCAGGGCTATGACGGACAGATTTTTTACAATCAACTGCTGGTGTCCCTAAATAAAGATACCCGACAATTTCATCTTCACGAGTTAAGCTTAAAGCACCTTTAACTGCATCACTCTGTGCAAAATAACCCGTGCGCCACACACCACCTAAACCTTGAGCGAAAGCTGCTTGTTGCATAGCTAACACCGCACACCCAGCACTTTGAACTTGCTCTACGCGTGGAACTTTTGGGTGAGCTTGGTATTTTGCAATAGCGATAATAATCATCGGGGCACGCAGCGGTAATTCTTTCGCACGATTAATCACTTTTTCATCTTGTTGCTCTGTAATGGCACTTTGATGATAGATCTCACCCAAACGTTCACGCCCTTCCCCCTCAACAACAATAAATTGCCATGGTGCAATACAGCCATGATCTGGCACTCGCAGCGCCGCCTGTTTAATAATACTAAGTTGATCATCATTAGGGCCTGGGGCAATCAATCGAGGATCTGATTGGCGGGTTAATAAAAGTTCAATAGCATCCATAGCAAATCTCTTATTTAAAAGAAAAGAGCATACCATTGATAGTGAACGCTGAGAAAGTGATCTGAGCCAATACTTTGAGATACTTCGTTGATAAAATAAAATGACACAAAGCGACATCTGAACACTTACTGGTTGATTAAACTCAATGATATTACAGTCTGGATCGCTGATGAAAAAAGCCGAGAGCGATATAAATTTAATCAGGAGACATAATAGAACTTCTTATCTCATATATGATTGCACTAACCTGAAACTTCCGAACTCGTAAATCACAGCTTTTATCCTATTTTAGCTGAAATAATCATTATTTAGATGTTTAAACACATACGTACATTATGCATCAACTGTTCAGAAGACATTGAACAACAAAAATCCTCCATTGTTTAATTTTTACAGTTAGACGAGTATGCGCTACAACCATCATACATTCACAAGATTGATAGTGAATATTCATTTCATATATACAAATTATGGTGCAAGTACGATAAAATCCTACCTTGTGTATAGATACCGTCAACGTAAAACCAGCTATAATTATAGTTGGGCACAAAGCTTTTTTCATTTGGGCATTACTAGTCACTGTAAATCAGTTAAAATGCTTAACTTCATATCAAGTAAAATACCGAGAGTTTTCTATGAGTTTGTATACAAAATATATGGAAGAAATCCAAACCCGTAAAACGGAACTTGGATTAAACCCAAAACCAATTGATAGTGCAGAGCTACTATCTGAAATCATCACTCAAATAAAAGATACGAACAACGAGCATCGTGAAGATTCTCTGCATTTCTTTATCTATAATACATTACCAGGAACAACGAGTGCTGCGGGCGTTAAAGCACAGTTTTTAAAAGAAATTATTCTTGGTGACGAAGCTGTAACAGAAATCACTACTGAATATGCTTTTGAGCTTCTTTCACATATGAAAGGCGGCCCTTCAATTGAAATGCTACTTGATCTAGCATTTGCTGATAACGCAGAAATTGCTGCACAAGCGACTGACGTACTTAAAACACAAGTGTTCTTATACGATGCAGATACTGCTCGCTTAGAAGCAGCATATAAAGCAGGCCACCCTGTTGCTAAAGAGTTATTAGAAAGCTACGCACAAGCTGAATTTTTCACTAAGCTGCCAGAAATTGCAGAAAAAATCGATGTTGTAACCTACATCGCTGGTGAAGGTGATATTTCAACTGATTTATTATCTCCTGGTAATCAAGCGCACTCACGTGCCGACCGTGAATTACACGGCAAATGCATGATCACACCAGAAGCACAGCAAGAAATCGGTGAGTTACAGAAAAAACACCCAAATGCAAAAGTAATGCTAATTGCTGAAAAAGGCACCATGGGCGTGGGTTCATCACGTATGTCTGGCGTTAATAACGTCGCACTTTGGGCGGGTAAACAAGCAAGTCCATACGTTCCGTTCATCAACATTGCACCAGTGGTTGCGGGAACTAACGGTATTTCACCAATCTTCCTAACAACCGTTGATGTAACTGGTGGTATCGGTCTTGACCTTAAAAACTGGGTTAAGAAGGTAGATGCTAACGGTAACACAGTAACAGATGCTAACGGCGACGCAGTTCTTGAAGAAGCGTATTCTGTTGCTACTGGTACAGTTTTAACGATTAATACCAAAGAGAAGAAATTATACAACGGCGATAAAGAGCTTGCTGATGTGTCTTCTGCATTCAGTGCTCAAAAAATTGAATTTATGAAAGCTGGCGGCTCTTATGCCGTGGTATTTGGTAAAAAACTACAAACATTTGCAGCAGAAACTTTAGGTATTGATATACCGCTTGTATATGCACCTGCTAAAGAAATATCGCATGAAGGTCAAGGCTTAACAGCCGTTGAAAAAATCTTCAACCGTAATGCCGTAGGCGTATTGTCTGACTCACCGCTACACGCGGGTTCTGATGTACGTGTTAATGTAAACATTGTTGGTTCACAAGATACAACTGGCCCAATGACGGCGCAAGAACTAGAAGCAATGGCAGCCTCTGTTATTTCTCCTATTCTCGACGGTGCATATCAATCAGGTTGTCATACAGCATCAGTATGGGATAGCAAAGCGCAAGCAAATATTCCTAAATTAATGGCGTTCATGAATAAATTTGGCCTGATCACAGCTCGTGATCCGCAAGGCGTTTATCATGCAATGACTGACGTAATCCACAAAGTATTAAACGACATCACAATTGATGACCGCGCTATTATCATTGGTGGTGACTCACATACCCGTATGTCTAAAGGCGTAGCGTTTGGTGCTGATTCAGGTACTGTGGCATTAGCACTTGCAACGGGTGAAGCGGCAATGCCAATTCCAGAGTCTGTTAAAGTAACCTTTAAAGGCAGCATGGCTAAGCACATGGATTTCCGTGACGTTGTTCACGCAACTCAAGCGCAAATGCTTAAGCAATTTGGCGGTGAAAACGTATTCCAAGGCCGTGTTATTGAAGTACACATTGGTACTCTAATGGCTGACCAAGCGTTTACTTTCACGGATTGGACTGCAGAAATGAAAGCGAAAGCATCAATCTGTATTTCTAACGACGAAACGTTGATCAAGTCTATTGAGTTGGCTAAGAGCCGTATCCAAATCATGATCAACAAAGGTATGGATAATAAAGCACAGACACTTCAAGGTCTTATCGACTTAGCTAACACACGTATCGAAGAGATCAACAGCGGCACAAACCCTGCGCTTGCACCTGATGATGTAGCTAAATACTACGCTGAAGTAGTGGTTGATCTTAATGAAATCGTTGAGCCAATGATTGCCGATCCAGACGTAAACAACGACGATGTATCTAAGCGTTATACTCATGACGTTATTCGCCCTGTTTCATACTACACTGACAAGCCAGTTGATTTGGCGTTTGTTGGTTCGTGTATGGTTCATAAAGGCGATATGAAAATCATCGCTCACATGTTACGCAACCTTGAAAAGAAAAACGGTTCAATCGTCTTTAATGCACCATTAGTTGTTGCACCACCAACATACAACATCGTTGATGAGCTAAAAGCTGAAGGCGATTGGGCAATCTTGGCTAAGTACGCTGGTTTTGAATTTGACGATGCGAAACCAAAAACTGCGGCACGTACTAAGTATGAAAATATCTTATACTTAGAACGCCCAGGCTGTAACTTATGCATGGGTAACCAAGAAAAAGCTGAACCTGGTGACACTGTAATCGCCACATCAACACGTCTGTTTCAAGGTCGTGTTGTAGCTGATACATCAGATAAAAAAGGTGAATCACTGCTTGGTTCTACACCACTTGTAGTACTTGCAAGCGTATTAGGCCGTTTCCCTACAATCGAAGAATATAAGTCTGCGGTTGAAGGCATTGACCTAACATCGTTCACACCGGTTGAAGAAGCAATGATCACTAAATTCAGTGCTGAAAAATCTGTGCCTGTCAAAGTAGTTGACGCTAGCTAATTTAGTTTAGTAATTAAAAAGCGCGTTTTAAACGCGCTTTTTTAATATTACGAGCAATCGATAAGAAATATCATTTACCAGACATTGCACAGAGCAAATTCATAAATTTCTATTTAAGTTTATAACCCCCTCCAAAAAATGAGAAATAAGAAATTTCCCTAGATGAAGCAATTAAACGCATAATTATGGACGGTCTTTGGTATATCAAAGTACTTTATCTCTCTGTCCTCAGTTTTTTACTAATTTGCTTCTTGAACATTTGTTCCGTAAAGGTGCTCAAGCATATCATTCTCTTAATGTTGAATATGCCGCTAATGAAGTAAATAGTGCTGAAAATATAGTAGAAAATCACGTACTGTTGTAGCAAAGTTCTCGTAAAAGAGTTAAAGGGTTAAAGAAAAATAATATTCTTCATATTGAGGTAGCTTGGGTATAAATATACCATGCCCGATGAAACCTACCGCTAAAACAGCAAAGCGACCTCCGTAATCGCTGCATTAAGTAATGTATGATAATTAAGCTGAAAAACACCAAAAATCATTGTTAGTATATTTATACTTTACTCTGTTAAGTGGCTATATTTTTAAATAATTTATGTCAGTAAGATAAATTAAATTAGTTCAAATGAGTCCATAAACTCATTCATTTGCCCCTTATGATCATCCGAGTTTTCGTACTGACAACTAAGGTTGTATGAATTACTCATATACTTAAAAATTTGCATTCTCAACAACTTACTATCTTTTGTCGTCACATCGAATTGATAGCCACTTACCCCCCCAACAGAGATAAACTCTTCACTATTGATGCTACTGCCATATCTGTTGAGCAGATTTCTTTTGGCAACATCTATTTGGTCATAAATATCCCCTGTCACTTCATCTGCATCTAAGTAATCAGATATTACAATACCGCAAACAAGTTCAGGCTTACGCACAAAATAACTCACTGTTTTGAATTTTCCGTAATTAGGGAGATCAATGATTTCAGATTTTTCTCTTGGCTTGTCAGGAAATGTAATCTTAAACTTATATTCACTTGAGTGGATCTCACTCATATTTGATTTAATTAGCCCTTCAGAAGAGAAGAAAAATTTATAAGCACCAAATGCAGCTGCTAGTATTAAAATATACTTAATCATTTATTGTCCTTTACGCATTATTTTTGAAAGTTAAGTATCTACAAGTATTAGTCTCTTAACTGACTTTAAACATTTACTCATCCATGCTGAATAAATTTATGGATTACCCATTTAGATTAATTCGGTTATACACAGACCATAGCTGAGTTCCTATTTTGATACAATCAATATCTTGTTTGAGTGAGTCTCGTGAAATTTTATCGACCTAATCGCTATGCTTGTGAATCGCACTCTTTACCTTCGTTACGAGAAATAAGGTTCAGAAGCTTCTATGGTGATCAAACCAATGTAATGACTGGCGGGAACTGAACTAAAAACTAAGTTTTCAACCAGCGTGATAATAATGAAGCGAGTAAATTAAACTCAATTGGTTTACTTAAGTAATCATCCATTCCAGCTTGAAAACATGCGTTGACATCTTCTTGCATTACATTCGCCGTTATCGCAATGATAGGAAGATTTTTCCATTTTTTATTTTCACGGATAATTTTTGTTGCACTTACTCCATCAAGATTAGGCATATGCATATCCATCAAAACAATATCAAAATCTTGCTGCTGTAGAATATCTAAAGCGATTAAGCCATCATTTGCTATTACTACATCTAGATTTAACTTTAGAAGCATTGCTTTGATCACCAATTGATTGACCATATTATCTTCTACAACGAGTACTGTGGCTGACACATTTGAAAAATCCAGCATTGGATCTGTGTTCTCAATTTTGTTTTCATTTTTTTCAACGGTTAAAATACTAAAAATGACCTCAGTTCCCTTACCAAATTCTGAATGAATCGTAATTTTACCGCCAAGCATTTCTACAAGCTCTTTACATAAACTTAAACCTAACCCTGAACCACCATAAACACGTGTTGTACTATTATCAGCTTGACTAAATGGCTCAAAAATATCAGCGAGTTGATCGTCTTTAATCCCGATCCCACTATCTTTCACTACACACTGCAATGTTAAATCAGCACCTTCTTTTTGTGTATTAATCGTCACATTCACATTTCCAAATTGTGAGAATTTAATACTATTACCGATTAAATTTACCAATATCTGTTTCAAGCGTGTTTTATCTGAGTAAACACTAAGTGTGTGGTTATCGCTATGCCATTGTATAATAATTGACTTTTTTATAGCTAAGGGCTGAACTATTGCGAAAACTTCATCTTGTAACTGTTGTAATGTAAACACTGAATTATCGGCTTTTAATTTTCCTTGCTCTAATTTAGAAATATCCAGTATGTCATTAATTAGCGACAATAAATGTGTTGCTGAAGTTACCCCTGTATTTACTAACAGCACCTCATCTTCTTTCAGTCCAGGAGCTGTTTGTAATAACTGCAAAGTACCTAAAACACCATTGAGAGGCGTTCTGATTTCATGACTCATATTGGCTAAAAAGCGACTTTTGGCTGTTAACGCATCACTGGCTTTTTCCGTTGCAATTTCAAATGCTTTTGTACGTTCTTCTACGCGTTTTTCAAGTTGTCCTTCTCTCATTGAAAGCTCATCACGCATGCTAATAAAAACACGTGATAGTTCACCGAGTTCATCTTTACCTGATGAGGCGATCTTCACGCTATAGTCACCTAAAGATAAAGCATGTGAAGCCTGAGTTAAGTTATGAATTGGCGCATACAGACGAACAGATAAGCGAATGGCTATAAATAAGGCTGCCACGAAAACAATAGAAAAAATTATCCAGAGAGTTTTTTGTAACTCTTTTATTCTGGAAAATATAAGTTTATTTGGGATCACTACAGCAATGCTATAACCAGCTGAAGATATTGGCGAGAAGAAAATATGCTCTTTTTCTTCAGTTTTACTATTAAATATTTCTGCAAACCCTGAATGTCCAGCCACCATACGAACCCCAATATGGTTCATCTCTTCGTTTGGCTCTTGTGTAACCCTTAACTTAACACTGACCTTTTCACCAATATTATTTAAGACCCAGCGCTCATTTTTTTTCAAAAGTTGAATTATTTTATCAGCTTCCCAGTGGTACATATAAATACCGCTATTTGATACAAGCATAAAACGTACGCCATCATCAAAAGAATTCATAACCTGTGTTTGAACTGCTTGTATCAAACGCTCGATTTCGTTCCAACCAATACTGCCACCGATCAAGCCAACAACTTGTTTCTCGTCATTTAAAATTGATGAGCTTATTACAATTTGTCTTACTCCCGTTGTATAGGAGATCATGGGTTCTGATACAAAAATAACAGGATCATTAGCTGTATTTTCACCAACGGTCGTCAACCAGTAGTCTCTTTTTTTAATTGAACGAGGTTTGGAGTTCGCGATTGAATCATCAAAAGTACGTTTTAGATTTTGAAAACTATTTCCCCCTTCAGTGTTGTAAAAACTGCCATCAATTTCACCTACAATGAATTTTTCATAGGAGCCACTACCTTGTTTTTTTTCACTGATCAAATAATCGCGCATGTTGACAAATTGCATAGACTTTATTCGTGAATCTTTTGCTAACATTGATATTTCAGCTTTTCTTTCGATAAAATATCGATCAAATATCCCTGCGGCGTTACTTACTTTTGCTTGGGCTGCAACGATACTTAAACGTTCTGCTTGCTCAGTGCCTTGTATACTCACTAAAACAAAAACCACTAATAGCGGCAATAGCGAGCTGATTAATAATACGGTGATCAAACGAGTCTTTAGTTGCATATGATGGGTTAACGATGAATGAAGTTGTAAGTCTAGACGAGCAAAGAGAAATATACGAATATTTACAGGTAAAAAGCATTATTAGCTTTTATGATTTATAGGCAGAGTAAAAGCTACGATTTATCACAAAAGTTAATGTAAAAAACGGTGTGAGATTCAGGTTAAATTACATTAAGCCAACATCGTGTTACAAAACCGATCCTGCATATTAAGGTAATTTGAGTATACAAGTAACCTAGATTCAGGTTACTTGTTAAAAATACTGATTAGTTACCAGTAGATTCTGGGCGGATTTTTTGCTGCACGCCTGTTAAGAAGTTACGTAATATTTGATCGTTACACACACGGAAGTGTTTGTTATCTGCTTTACGAGAAAAAGCACTTAGCTCATGCTTGCTTAGAATAAAATCAGTAACGGCGAGTGCATCAATAACGTCTTCAGCTTTCATGTTTAACGCTATGCGTAATTTCATTAAGATCATATTGTTATTGAGCTTATTCTCAGGCACTGGCTGCTCACCTTCACGTTTACCACGTTTAGTATTAATAAGGCCATTTAAGTAAGTCGCAAACTCAGTATCAGTAATCTCAATATAGCCTTCATCCCCTTCTTTACATAACCACGCAACAACTTGTTCCTTCGTTACTTGACAATCTGCCGCGGCAAAAATCTCAATCATTTTAGTATCAGATAAATCAAAGGTATAGCGAATGCGGCGTAAGATATCATTATTAGTCAAAGTAAATTCCAAGAGTAAAGGTATTGGTAACCAAGCAATTTGTTGCTGGTTTATTAAATAGCCACACAGTCTAACAGAGATAGCTTTATCCCACTATTGATTATTATTTTATAAAAGTATGTGGCCATTTAAAGTATTCGATCTAGTTTCCTAGTACCTTCGCAGGGTCTACACGGGTAGCTTGCCAAGCAGGATAGATCGTTGCTAACACCGCAAGTACAAATGTAACAATAACCGTTACAACAATATCTTGCCATACTAACTTACTGGGTAAAAATTCAATAAAATAGACCCCTTCTAATGGGTTACTGCCAGCAAATTGACTAAGTAAAGTAAACAACTCGCTAATATTTAACGCGACAATCACACCAATAAAAGAGCCTAAAATAACCCCAATAAACGCTTGGCTTAAACCTTGAAGGATAAAGGTCGCTAGTATCGTACTGTCTTTCGCACCCATGGTCTTTAATATAGCAATATTAGCTTGTTTTTCTCGCACTTCCATGACTAACGATGAGACAATATTAAAACTCGCGACAGCGATAATTAAAAACACCACAATATAAACGATGGTTCTAACCATTTGTATATCTTGATATAAACTACCCTGCGTTCTAAACCAGCTAGAAATATACACATAATCATCTATTGTTTGGCCAACTCGCAACGCAATTTGATGTGCATAATAAACATCCGCTACAGCTAAGCGCAACCCAGTGACTTGCTGTGAGTCATAACCTAACACCCTTTGTGCTTTTTCAAGGTGAATAAATGCAGCGGAGCTATCGATTGGGCCGCCCATTTCAATTATCCCAGCCAGCGTCAAAGTAACTCTTTTCGGTGCTAAAATGTCGTTACTCGTTTTGTTAACTTGCGGGATCAATAATGTTATTAACTCCCCCTGCGTTACACCGAGCTGTTTAACGATTTGTTGACCTAAAATAACCTCATCAAAACCTAACTGGCTAACTAATTTACCTTTCGTGTATTGATTAACCGCCGACACTTTGCTCTCTAATGTAGGATCTATGCCACGCACTTCAACCGCTTTTAGTTCACTTTTGTACTGCGCCATACCGTTAACGCTAATAAAAGGCGCGGCCCCAACCACATCTCGCTGCTGAGTAAGCTTTTGTACTTTATCAGGCCAATTATCGATAGGACGATTCGGTGCAACATATTCAACTTGCGGAACAACACTCAAAAGACGATGCACTAATTGTTGTTCAAATCCGTTGATCACTGAAAGCGCAATAATTAAAACTGCAACACCAAGTAAAATACCGACTGTTGATGCTTTAGCAATAAAACTAACAAACCCGTTCTTTTCGTCTTTACCGCCTGAGCTTGCTCTAAAACGCTTGCTCAAATAAGCACTAAGCAACATGACTTGCCTCTTTGATTGCTAATTTTCCATCATCAAGATAAGCAATTTTACCCAATTTATCAGCCAATTCTAAATCGTGTGTCACTACTACAAAACTGGTATTCAAACTGCTATTAAGTTCTTTGATCAAATCGTAAATTTTAATCGCATTTTGTTTGTCCAAGTTGCCCGTTGGTTCATCTGCTAATACTAATGCGGGCTCTGTTACAAGCGCGCGAGCAATGGCTACACGTTGACGTTCGCCGCCAGACAACATCGACGGTTTATGGCTACTACGATGCGATAAACCGACTTTATCTAACATAGCCAATGCCTTTAAATTTGCCTTTTTTGCGCTAAGACCTTTAATCAATAATGGCATCGCTACATTTTCAACGGCATTAAACTCCATCAATAAATGATGAAATTGATAGATAAAACCTAAATGCTCATTACGAAACTTAGCCTGTTCAGCACGTGAAAGTTTAGCGACTTGTTGACCTTTAATTTTAGCCACTCCACTAGTTTGCGCATCTAAAGTACCCAGTATATGCAAAAGCGTACTTTTTCCAGACCCTGAGCTGCCCACAATAGCGAGCATTTCACCCTGCTGAAGAGATAAATCCACTCCTTTCAATACTGCAACTTCACTCGCACCATCTTGATATATTTTACTTAACTTCTCACATTGAATAACTAAATCATTCATATCGCAATACCTCTGCAGGACTAACATTGGCAGCTTTACGCGCCGGGTATAAAGTGGCTAAAAAGCTCATGGTAATACTACCAATGGCAATGAGGGATAAATTCATTACGTCAAATTTTACGGGTAAAGCAATACCTGTTAATAAATTCAAACCTATCAAAGCTAATGCTTCATTAATATATGCACTTAATAGTAACCCGAATGCAGCGCCAATCCCTGTGCCAATTAAACCGTTGTAAAGGCCTTGGATCATAAAAACTTGCTGTACTTGAGAAGGCGTCAGTCCTAAAGTCTGTAATATTGCAACTTCACTTTGTTTTTCACTGACCATCATAGTTAAAGCCGAAACAATATTAAATACAGCCACTAATACTATTAGCGCCAATAGCATCGACATAACGCGCTTTTCCATAGCGACGGCCGCAAATAAGGTGCCCTGCGATTGTCGCCAGTCTGTCACCTTATATTGACTTAAAAGCGCATTTGACGATGCAATAAATGCATCCAATTCAAAGGGGTCGTTTAGCGATATGCTTAAGTTAGGCGCGCTGCTGTCAGGGAGTTTTAATACCCGTTGCAATGATTCTCCACTTGTAAATGCAAGGCCCATATCGATTTCAGAACCAGTTTCATAAATCGCTGCAACGGTAAATAAACGTTGGCTTGGCACACGCCCTAATGGCGTGTAGGTTGATGCATTTGGCATAATTACACGTACTTTATCACCTAAGCCAATGCCTAGTTTGCGCGTTAAATAACGGCTAATAGCAATATTATAACGCGTCGCCATTACGACTTGCCAATTACCCTGAATGACTTTATCGCTGATTTTATAAAGCGATGCATTTTCATCGTACAAGCCTTGTAACAGCACACCGTGCAAATCACGGTTTGTTTGTAAAATAGCTTCGCCATGACGATACAAGCTCGCCTGCTTAACAAAATCAGACACAACAACGTCTTTTTGTAGCTGGATCATATTAGTTTGAGTGTGCCCACTTGATGAGATTTCTACATGAGGGATCAATCCCAACATATTGCTCTTTAGGTTATCTTCAAAGCCATTCATCACTGAGCTGACGGTAAAAAGCGCCATTAAACCAATTGCAATACCAGCAATTGAGAAAAATGAAATAAAAGAGATAAAAGCATTCCCCTTAGAGGAACGACTATATCTCAGCCCGATAAACAGGCTAACAGGTTGAAACATAATTATTTATGATCGCATCTAATGCCAATTATGCCGCCATACTAGCATAAACTGTATTTATTTGGGTATCGTCAAAAGTGTAAAAAAATAATTAAAAATCTGATACTTGATAATGCGTTTTTAAGTTAAAATACGCCAAATTACAAGATGAGGAACCCCGTTTTGTCTTTAAAGCGATTTAAACACGTAAATTTAAAAGGTGATTTATTTGGTGGTGTGACTACTGCGATTATTTCATTGCCTCTAGCGCTGGCCTTTGGTGTTGCCTCGGGTGCTGGTGCTGAAGCTGGTATGTGGGGCGCAATCCTCGTTGGTTTATTTGCCGCCCTTTTTGGTGGTTCTACTTCATTAATATCTGAACCGACCGGTCCAATGACCGTAATAATGACCGCCGTTTTAACCACTATGCTCGCCAGTTATCCTGAGCAAGGCCTCGCAATGGGCTTTACCGTTGTGATGATGGCAGGCGCTTTTCAAATAATGCTCGGCACTTTAAAGCTTGGCAAATATATTACGCTGATGCCCTATAGCGTTATTTCAGGTTTTATGTCTGGTATTGGGGTAATACTTATTATCTTACAGTTAGCGCCATTACTTGGTCACTCCTCCCCAGGTGGCGGCGTACTGGGTACTTTGGGCGCACTGCCTGATTTAGTTATGGATTTGCATTTCTCCGAATTATTTTTAGGGTTATGTACACTCGGTATTTTATTTTACCTACCGCAAAAATTTCGACAGTATGTGCCTGCCCAACTTGTTGCCCTTGTAGTGGTAACTATAGTCTCTATCTTAATCTTCTCTACCGACGACATTCGCCGTATTGGTGTCATTCCAAGTGGCTTACCCAGTATTGTATTTCCAACTTTTACCGCCGATCTTTTTACTGAAATGGTTATTGATGCGCTTGTATTAGGTACTCTTGGTTGTATCGATACCCTATTAACCGCCGTCATTGGCGATAGTTTAACCCGTACCGAACATGACTCAGACAAAGAACTGCGTGGCCAAGGTATTGCTAATATGGTTGCTGGTTTTTTTGGCGCACTTCCTGGTGCAGGTGCAACAATGGGCACCGTAGTCAATGTACAAGTTGGCGCGCGATCCCCTCTGGCTGGGATCCTTCGGGCTGTGATCTTAATGGCTGTCGTGTTTGTGGCTGGCAGTTTAACCGAACCGATCCCTATGGCCGTACTTGCTGGTATTGCAGTGTATGTCGGCTTTAATATTCTTGATTGGAGCTTCATTCAACGCGCCCACAAACTGAGTATTTTACAAATGGCTATTATGTATGGTGTGATGCTGCTCACCGTATTTGTCGATTTAATTGTGGCGGTAGGTCTTGGCGTATTTATTTCAAATATTATTGTGATCGAACGACTTAGCCGAGAACAAGCCAAACATGTAAAAGCGATTAGTGACGCCGATGACGATGATGTACCTCTTGCCGTTGAAGAGCGTGAACTTCTAGAACGAGCTCAAGGAAAACTGCTGTTTTTCTACTTATCAGGCCCGATGATATTTAGCGTATCAAAAGCAATTGCACGCCAACATCGTCACATTAGTGAATATGAAGCCATGGTGCTTGATTTGTCTGATGTACAGATGCTTGATGTTACCGTGTCTTTAGCCATTGAAAATGCAATTCAAGATGCGTTAGATGCCAATTGTGACGTTTTCATTTACTCACCAAATCGTGATACCAGTGAACAACTAAAACGACTACAAATAAAGGATAAGCTGCCTACAAATGCTTTTTGTATCAGTCGAAGCGAAGCCCTCAATAAGGCACTTGTGAGTATGCAAAGTGTTGAGCAGGATATCTCTACTGTTATAAACTAAACTAAACTAAGCTAAGCGCTGCTACTAAATGATCGAGCAGCGCTTTCACATTAGTCGCAACAAACTGCCGTGGAGGGTATACGCCCCATACACCTTCAGGCTTTGGTTGGTTATTCGTTAGGATAGGCACTAAATTCCCCTCAGCTAAATCCTTTTCAATGTAATAATTAGGTAATTGAACAATACCAAGGCCTTTTTTTGCTGCGTCCGCCAATGCCCAGCCACTATTACACTGTAACCGCCCTGCTATTTTAATATGCTTATCACGCCCTTGTTCACATACTCGCCAATAACTGCTATTACCCACTAAGCATTGATGTTGTTGTAATTCCGCTAATGTATGAGGCTCTCCGAAGCGTTCTAAATACGCTTTTGAACAACAGATCACAAAATGACGCGCACTTAAACGCCGTGCTTTTAAACTAGAGTCTTTTAAATGACCAAGGCGAATAGCTAAATCAAACCCACCTTCAAGTAAATTTTCTTGCTCATTACTCAGTGACATCACCACTTCTAAATCTGGATACTGCTGCATAAACGTATGCACCGCCGGCATCACAAATGTTTCGCCATACATTACAGGCGCTGTGAGTTTAATTTTACCTTTTGGCGTACTTTGTTGCTCTGCCAATAGCGCTGTTGCATCGTCCATTGCGTGTTGTAAATGCTTAGTTTGATGTAAAAATGCTTCGCCTTCTTTGGTCAGTACCACTTTGCGCGTCGTACGCGTTAACAATTGCGTATTTAAGCGTTGCTCTAATTGCGTTACTTGTCGACTAATATGTGCAACGGAAACCCCTAATACTACGCTAGCACGAGTAAAACTTCCCTCTTCACCCACTGCGATAAACTCATCTATACCTAACCAACGACTCATTATTACCATACTGTAAAAGTGTTTTATTAAAATGAAGATTAACATTGTTTGAGAAACAAATAAAATAGCGTCATTGTTTTTAAGCACTGTATATAAGAGAGTCACTATGTCTGAATTTATAAAATCTAAAGCAGCTATCGCTTGGGGCCCGAATCAACCACTGTCAGTTGAAGAAGTGGATGTAATGATGCCTAAAAAAGGCGAAGTAATGGTAAAAATTACCGCAACAGGTGTATGCCATACTGATGCATTTACTTTGTCTGGTGCTGATCCTGAAGGGATTTTCCCAGCTATTCTAGGCCATGAAGGCGCTGGTGTGGTTTATGCAATTGGCGAAGGAGTTACAAGTGTATCGGTAGGCGATCATGTTATTCCTTTATACACTGCTGAATGTGGTGAGTGTAAAATGTGCACGTCAGGTAAAACAAATTTATGTTCAGCTGTGCGTGAAACCCAAGGTAAAGGCTTAATGCCTGATGGCACCACACGTTTTTATAAAGACGGTCAGCCAATCTATCATTATATGGGTTGCTCTACGTTTTCTGAATACACCGTACTTCCTGAAATCTCTTTGGCTAAAGTGAATAAAGCAGCATCGCTTGAAGAAATATGCTTACTCGGTTGTGGTGTAACAACGGGCATGGGCGCAGTTACAAATACTGCAAAAGTACAAGCTGGCGACACGGTTGCGATATTTGGTTTAGGTGGGATTGGTCTATCTGCCATTATTGGTGCAAAAATGGCTGGTGCTTCTCGTATCATCGGTGTCGACATCAACACCAGTAAATTTGATCTTGCCACCAAGTTAGGTGCTACAGATTTAATCAATCCAAAAGATTATGACAAACCAATTCAAGACGTAATTGTTGAAATGACCGACGGCGGTGTTGATTACTCATTTGAGTGCATTGGTAACGTTGATGTTATGCGCTCAGCCCTTGAGTGCTGCCATAAAGGCTGGGGGGAGTCGGTGATCATTGGTGTTGCTGGTGCAGGTCAAGAAATTTCAACTCGCCCATTCCAACTAGTCACTGGCCGCGTATGGCGTGGTAGCGCATTTGGTGGCGTAAAAGGTCGTTCACAACTGCCCGACATTGTTGAACGTTACATGGCCGGTGAGTTTGCGCTAAATGACTTTATCACTCATACCATGGGCCTTGAAGACATAAATGAAGCGTTTGATTTAATGCATGAAGGTAAAAGCATTCGAACTGTTATTCATTACTAAATTAATTGGCTGCATCGCACTGCGGTGTAGCCGTTAACAAAGAGAGAGTTATGTTAGATAATTTAAGCGCTACAAAAGTAAATGGTGGCTGGCATAAACAGTACAGCCATATTTCCACCAGCACTCATTGCCAAATGCGTTTTGCCATTTTTTTGCCACCAGGGGCCAGCCAAACCAATAAAGTGCCTGTGTTGTATTGGTTATCAGGCTTAACGTGTACTGACGAAAACTTTATGCAAAAAGCCGGTGCACTTAAAAAAGCGGCAGAGCTTGGCATAGCAATCGTTGCACCTGATACTAGCCCTCGCGGTGATAATGTCCCCGACCTAGACAGCTATGATTTTGGCCAAGGTGCAGGCTTTTACCTAAATGCGACACAAGCTCCCTATAACACGCACTACAACATGTACGATTATATTGTTCATGAATTGCCAGCGCTTGTTGAGCAGCACTTCCCCGTGACGACTAAAAAAGCCATTAGTGGTCATTCTATGGGTGGTCATGGTGCAATGGTCATTGCACTACGTAATCCAAAAAGTTACAGCAGTGTGTCAGCATTTAGCCCAATTACAAACCCAATTAATTGCCCTTGGGGACATAAAGCTTTTAGCTTGTATTTAGGTGATGATCAAATAATGTGGGCTAATTACGACAGCTGTGAACTTATGAAAAATACGAGCAGCGATGACTTTTTACCCATGCGTGTTGATCAAGGTGATGCCGATAGCTTTTTAATCGATCAACTTAAGCCAGAAAACCTAACAGCCGTTGCTAAACAGATAAACTTTCCGCTTACACTACATATGCAGGCAGGCTATGATCATAGCTACTATTTTATAAGCAGCTTTATTGACGAACACTTATCATTTCATCATAGTCATTTGCGTAGCTGATTTTTTTATTCACATGGGGTTTTTCAATTGTAACGTCTTGGCATTCTTTAATTGTTCGAGAAATACGCCTGCAAACATTCGATGTCTGCGGTTTAATTTGATCTTTAATAAACCCCACTACAGCACTGTCTATTTGAAACCCTAACTCAGAAAAAGAAAGGGTGTTTACATCACCATCAACAATAAATGTTTTGGGTTCGGTATGCGGCCCCGATTGCGCAAGATCAGCATCATAATTCTCATCAGCTTTAGAATAAGCGGTACCATCAATTAATACACCCGCCACTGTACAGCCTGTTAGTAATTGGCATAATACCAAGGCACTAAAAATAAGTCTTAACATAATACAAACAACCTTCTATAAATTTAAACTCCATCTGACATGACTATAAACGAATTAAGTAAAAACACTGTTAAAAACTGTAAGAGGAATTAATTAATTGAATATGCTATACTTTCGTCGAAATTTTATTTCTATGTACACTCAATAATTCCGGGGAATATCAATGTCCACCACAGAAGAAAAATCCAAACTCAATCCACCTGTATTTTACACAGCCTCCGCGCTGATTATTATGCTCGTGCTATTTACTGCATTAGCCCCACAAAGTGCTGATGTCTTTTTTAACGGCTTACAAAGTGTCATTGTGCAAAATGCCAGTTGGTTCTATGTACTTACCGTTGCCATTATTTTGATCACCGTCGTTTTTTTAGGCTTGTCGCGTTACGGTAACATTAAACTTGGCCCTGATCATTCAACACCTGACTACAACCACATGACTTGGTTTTCTATGCTCTTTAGTGCGGGTATGGGGATAGGCCTGATGTTTTTTGGCGTAGCCGAACCTGTGATGCACTATATGAATCCACCTACAGGTGATGCTGCGACTGTTGAAGCTGCACGTGAAGCGATGAAAATCACCTTCTTCCATTGGGGATTACATGCATGGGGAATTTATGCGATTGTCGCATTAATATTAGCTTTTTTTAGCTACCGACATGGCCTGCCATTAACTCTGCGCTCTGCGCTATACCCCCTTATTGGCGATAAAATATATGGTCCGATCGGCCATGCGGTTGATATTTTTGCCGTTATAGGTACCGTGTTTGGTGTTGCAACATCCTTAGGCTATGGCGTATTACAGGTAAACTCCGGACTCAATTACTTATTTGATGTCCCTGTAGGCATTGTTACCCAAGTCATTCTTATTGCCGCAGTCACCGGTTTGGCAATTGTCTCTGTCACAACCGGCCTTGATAAAGGTATTCGCCGTTTGTCAGAGCTAAACATGGGCCTTGCGGTCATCATGTTGCTATTTGTATTAATACTTGGTCCTACTGTTTATTTGTTACAAGCTTTTGTACAGAACGTGGGCTCTTATGCTTCAGATATAGTCAGTCATACTTTTAACTTATTTGCCTACGAAAAAACTGAATGGATGGGCGGCTGGACTATTTTATATTGGGGTTGGTGGATGTCTTGGGCACCGTTTGTTGGCTTGTTTATAGCCCGAGTTTCCCGTGGTCGTACAATCCGTGAATTTGTTATGGGTGTACTCTTTATTCCAACTGGCTTTACCCTTATGTGGATGACATTCTTTGGAAACTCAGCCATTGATTTGATCATGAATCAAGGCGTTGCCAGTTTAGGTGAAGCGGTTTCAAAAGATGTTGCGATTTCTATTTTTGCATTTTTAGAAAACTTCCCAATGTCAGGAATTTTATCATTCATTGCCACTTGTATGGTTATTGTATTTTTTGTTACATCGTCTGACTCAGGCTCAATGGTGGTCGACATGTTATGTTCAAATGGTAAAGACAACACACCTATGTGGCAGCGTATTTATTGGGCTGGTGGCGAAGGTGTTGTTGCTGCAGTCTTGCTCATGGTTGGCGGTTTAGGTGCTCTTCAAACCATGACTATAGCCAGTGCCCTGCCCTTTGCAGTTGTACTGCTAATAGCGACGTATGGCTTGATAAAAGCATTACGGGTAGACATTGCTAAACGTGAAAGTTTACAAATGAACATAGCCCCTATAGCCCCCACTTTACCAGGCAGCGAAGGTGCAAGTTGGCAAGAGCGACTAAATAATATTGTTGATTTTCCTAACAAAGCCAATGTAAACCGTTTCGTTAAATCAATTGCGTTACCGGCAATGGAAAATGTCTCTAAAGAGCTTAAAACACATAGTCTTGATGTTGAAATTGACTTAGAGCAACTTGAACGCGGGCATGTTAGTTTAAAAGTATTGCTTGGCGAGGAAATTGACTTTTTATACGAAGTTAAACGCCGATCATATGAAAAACCATCTTATACACAAGATGAAGATGAAGATGACGACAGTGATAATAATTACTATCGAGCAGAAGTTCATTTACGTGAAGGCGGTCAAGATTACGATGTTATGGGCTGGTCTAAAGAAGCTGTGATCAATGATATTATCGACCAATATCATAAACATATGCACTTTTTACATACTCTTCGCTAACTTCCAATAGTGCTTTATACCAATCAGCGTAGATATGGGGTCTATTTAATTCGTTAAATTGTTCAAATATTTATGTAGATTGGTATAAATGTTACAGGAGTAAGCTTGCTTGTTCCTGTAACATTTATAGGTTTTTGATTTTATTTTATACTCAACAGCAGTCCTACCCAATAAGTAATATCCCCTCGCTAGTCTGTAAATATTACCTTGCTCAAATCCGTAGTAAATAATTAAAATATTGTAAGTAATTAATAATAAATGTTTTTATATTTGGTTCGTTCTTTGCCTACTTCATTAGGGGCTAAGGCTAGACAGGATCAAAGATGGAACTCAACTTACAATGGCATGAAATAATCGATAACCTAATCCATTTAGGGATCGCCTACATGCTGGCATTACCTATGGCGTTCGACCGAGAGCGATCAAATCATGGTGCAGGCCTGCGCACTTTTCCACTTGTTGCTGTCGCATCTTGTGGTTACGCTTTAGTTGGTATGTCTGTGCTTACTTCAACCGAAGCTGAGTCTAAAGTTCTCGAAGGTATAATCACCGGGATTGGCTTTATTGGCGGTGGAGCCATTTTAAAAAATAAAAATTCAACTTATGGCACAGCAACCGCCGCAAGCATATGGAATATGGGGTTAATTGGTATAGCGGTGGCATTTAGTCGTTACGAAATTGCCTTACTAATGGCTATTATCAACTTTATAACCCTGCGTTACGTAAAAAGATTAAAGTAAAAATGTTTATTTTTGTTGATATTATTTGCCATCTATTTAGATTTTAATAATGCATTTTATCTTTTAGTTGGTATAGACTTGCTTGGAAAATATAAATATTTATTGATTGTTGTGTTCTTTGTGAAAAAAGAGACGCTCACAAGTTTAGTTAAACGCAAGAACCGCCTATAAAGTAAATACAGTCAATAGTGTAATTGAATAGCCATTTTATGAAAGCCTGATTTTTCTGACGGATAATATCCATCGTAATACAAGTTTAACCAACAAATAGAGCAACTTATTTCAAGTTAAATTCTAGGCTAAAAAATAAAAAGGCCGCAAATGCGACCTTTCTATATAAAACGAACAAGCAGATTATTTTGTATAAGCGCGCGGCATCTCAGACTCTGCCATATAACGGTCACGTAACTTATCTTGGCGAGACTCGGTTGTTACCTCTTCGCCATTAATAAACATTTTTGTAACGTGGCTGCTTAGTTCAAATGGGTCGTTATTCCACATTACTAAATCTGCGGCTTTACCCACTGCAACACGGCCAGCATTGATACCAAACACATCAGCAACATTCGCTGTGATGGCATGTAATGCGCCTTGTTGGCTCATCCCGTAAGAAACTGCGTTGCCTGCATCAAAACGAAGCTGATAAACATTGTGGCTGCCATCACCTGCGATAGCAAAAATAACTTTAACACCCGCTTTTTCAAGCTCGCCTGCGTTATTTAGATTCGCATGGAGTGAATCAAAGCTGCCAGGTAAGTTATCCATTGCACTGATAATAACAGGTACGTTTGCTTCAGCTAATTGTGCTTTAACTACCACAGCATCTTGTGCGCCAGAGATCACCAAGTTAAGTTTAAATTGCTGTTTTACTTTGAGCAGCTCAAGAATGTCAGACGCACGTGATGCACTTACAAGTAATGGCATTTCACCTGCTAACACTTTAGTAAGCACTTTATCTTCTGTACTTGGTTTAGCGTCGTCTTTTTTATCTTTTTTGCTGGTTTTTTGCTGATGTGCTTCAAACTTATCGATTAAGTTTTTAAGCGACATTGCACGAGAGCCTTTACGCTGCTCACCTAGATTAACCACAAGTGCTGCATGTGTTTGGCTGACGCTATCAAATTCACCACTTAAATCAACTACGCTTGCTAAACCTGCAAAGATGCTATCGCCACCATGCGGTGTGATCACATCACGTGTTATACCGCCTTTACGTGCGTAAGGGATCAAGCTACTGCGTGGATTAAAAGCCAAGCTTGGGTCAAAGTCGATCCCTGCTTTATCATCACCAGCATCACGCGAGCCTGCCACAGCGCCCACTTCAACTAAACCTAGCTGGTTCATGCTACCGATAAAGCCGGCAGTTACAATTTGGCCTTTCGCATCAATGATGGTATCTGCTTCAACTTTTGTTGGATTGATGGCAATAATTTTGCCCTCATCCATTATAATACTCGCGCCTTGTAAAATACCTTGCTCTGTTGAGGTATGCACAGTTGCGTTGATGATAGCCACTGACTCGGCGTTAACGCCAGTACTTGCTAATAAACCAGCAGCAACTAGCGAGAGCGCAAATGAATGTGTTATTTTTGTCATTCTAGTTACTCCTTATTTTTGACCTAACATAAAATCGCTTTGTGCTTGGTAAGCATCGTCATGGCGATCATATACTTTTGCACCATCTACAAATACTTGCTCAGCTTTTGCATACACACTAAAAGGATTCTGATTCCAAATTACCACATCACCTTGCTTACCCGCTTCTAGTGAGCCTGTTTTATCAGCTATACCTAATGATTTAGCGGCATTTGAAGTGATCCACTTAATCGCATGCTCTTCAGATATATTAAAACCATTGTCATTAGCGCGGAACATCACCTTGCCAGCTTCTTGGTTTAAACGCTGAATTGTCGTGTCTGAATCTGAGTGAACTACTGCACATGAATTTTTCACGGCATCAACGATAGCAACGTTTTCTTGAACCATGTCGTAAGCTTCCATTTTAAAGCCCCACCAATCAGGCCAAAGTGCTGCACACGAACCATTATCAGCTAACATTTCTGCAATTTTATATGCTTCAATACCGTGATGGAATGTGCCTGCGTGGTAACCAAACTCTTTAGAAAGATCAATCATCATTGCCATTTCTTCGGCTTTGTAACAATGATTATGGATCATTACTTCGCCTTCTAGCACGCCACGTAACGTATCAAATTTAATATCACGATGCGGTACTTCAGGGTTTTTACCCGCAGCGTAATCACTGTCATATTTATCCCACTCACGCTTATATTCAGCAGCGTCAATCCAGGCTGTACGGTAGCCTGCCATATTTCCCATACGTGTTGATGGTAAAATACCTTTGCGACCATATACGCGTTTAGGGTTTTCACCACACGCCATTTTTAAACCATAAGGTGCATCTGGGAACTTCATGCTTTGCATAGTATGCGCTGGCACATTTTTTAAAGTAACGCCACGCCCGCCAAATAAGTTGGCAGAACCAGGCAGGATTTGTAATGACGTAATACCACCTTCACGCGCACGATTAAAGCCTGGATCTTGTGGCCAAACAGAATGTTCGACCCAGACCTCAGCTGTATTTGGGCTGGTCATTTCATTACCATCTTGGTGTGATTCAACCGATGGATTTGGGTACGCACCTAAATGCGAATGTACATCAATAAGACCTGGTGTAACCCATTTGCCTTGTGCATCAATTGTATTATCAACTTGTACTGTTAAATCTTTACCAACTTGTTGTACTTTCCCATCAATAAGTAGTACATCAGCTTCTTCTAAACGCTCACCCGTACCAGTTAATACGGTCGCATTAGTAATTAAGGTGCTTGTTGATTTAAGTGCTTGATATGTACTTGGATAAGGATTTTTATTAATTGTAACTTTTTCATCTTGTGGTCCGCTGTCTTGGCAACCGGCTAACGCCACACCAAGAGCAACAACCAACAATGAAGGAGCAAATTTTTGCATCATGTTTATCTCTGTTGTTTTTTTATTACTTTATATAAATACACGCAATAAAGCCAAAAAATAAGCTAGAGCCTCATTTATATAAGATGAATGTAAGCAACTAAATGTTTAAATAATATTATTTCTTAATATAGTTGATATACAGTTTCTCCAATGCACCTTCTGTCGTTAAGCTTGGATCTTTAGTTATAAAGTGCTTTACGGTTCGCGTGACAAAGTCTGAATTTTGTTTATGTAATTTAGAAAAATCTTTAATTAAGCAATTACCATCTTTTGCTGCTGTGACTTTATCGTGACGATGACGGTACTGACTCAGCGCTTTATTAAAGTCACCTTGGTAATCTTCGACCAAAATTTTATAAAAATCACTTTTTTGTACTTTTAAGTTGCTTATGCAGTAATTTAAAGCTTCTTTGAAATCGTAAAAAACGAGTCCTTCAACATCAAACTCTGCGGTTTTTTCACGTACCGTTACTTTAGCTTCCTCTGTGGCATAACTGAAGCCGCCAAACGCAAGACGCTCTGCGGCTTCTGCACCGAGCTTCATACCGGCTTTAATACTGTGCGCAAATTCATCACTCATATCGCCAAGTTCATTTTCATGCCACATGTTATACACTCGCAACGGCTTTGCGTATTTAGTGCCGAGTTTACTTTTTAGCTTAGTAAAACGCTCATCAATCGTCATTAAACGTTCATTATGTAATATTGCATGACACTCATAACACGCTGCAATACTTATAAAGTCAGCTTCTTCGCCTAAGTCGATAATACTTTGAAGCATATGCAATGGCGGGCAATGATCGCGCTCTGTTGCTTCACAGCCACAATAAAAGCAACGATTAAAATTATGCTGCTCACAAGCATATGCTTGCTGGTAATAACTCGCCAATGTTTTACTCACAGTGTCTCCTAATAGACCGATATCTTTATAATCATGGCGATCATAACAGGGTTTTAAAATATGTCAGTATTACAGCACGATAAAGTGCATTTACTCTAAAGTAAATGGTGTGTAAAACCAATGAAAACAGATTGAAAACCAACCAAAATCAATAAAAAAGTTAAAAAATAATTCTAGTTAAATATGTCAAAAAACACATATTAAACATCTTATTTTCATGCGCTTAGATATTAATACACACATCCACATACCGTGTTACATTTTGTCGATTTTCATTTACAGCATTATTAAAGAATTTAGCCAATAATGAACTCGTCAACAAGATAACTTATATCAAAAACACTGGAGAATGATGATGAATACTTTAACAACCACATTATGTACTACATTACTTTTAGGCACAGCAGCACTTACATCAACTAACACAGAGGCTGCGCAATTTGTTGCAGCGGATAACAGCCCTGGTACACAAATTTGTATGTCTGTAGCGTCAAATAAACCAATAAAGCTCTCAATGGCGATGAGAGAGTTACGCGTAAGTAAAAAAGTAGCCACTGATAAACTAAGCTGTAACAACATGAGCATGGAAAATTTTGCAGGTACTTATGGCTTTAATAGAACAGCAAAACTCTTAAATTTAAAAGCTGAAACAAATACATCAATACAAGATTTAGCTAAACTAGATCAACAAACAATTATGGTTGTTGCAGGTTCAAAATAATATGCGTTACTTTATTTAAGCAGGCGAGTTGTTGGCCTGCTTAAAAATTTGCATATGTTTAATACGTTTAAATTACATTAAAGTAGAGCGGCAATTAAACCAAACATTCCACCAAATACTCCCCCCCACACGACCAACCAACCTAAATGTTCACGGATCATGGTTTGAATAATATCTTTAACCATTTTTGGCGTTAGTTCATCTAAGCGATCATCGACCAAGCCAGAGACCGTTGAATATAGCGAGTCACTCGCTATACCTGATTGCGTCAATTTTTTATTTACCAACGCTTTAAAATCATCAGTTTCGCTCATACTTAATAATGAACCGCGCATTTTATCAATAAATGCTTCGCGCATAGGCTCTACCGCAGCACTGCCACCAAACATTGCTAACATACTGCCAAACTGAGATTGCTCAATTACTTCTAGTAAGCTGTCAAACGCAGGGTTTAAATCAACCTCGTTGATGACAGGTTGAAGATCAACATTGATATTTTTATTACCCAACAATTGGGCTATCTTTTGCTCTGAAAAAAACTCGGTCAAAATAAGATTTTTTATCGCAACCTTAAAGCCCGCAAATTTTAATTGAATAACGCCTGAGCCATATAAAAAAGGGACTTTTTCAAACAACATATGCACAGCGAGTAAATTAGTTACAGCCCCCGATAAAGCAAACAAGCCTATAGACAACACAATTGCTTGATCATAAAAATAACCAATAACCACTAAAACACTCGCAATCACATTAGTGATAAGGCTTTTGTTCATCATTTTTTCCTCTTAGTAGTACTTAACAATATACGTATATTTATTAAATACGAATTTTACTCTCAAGAGATTGTTTATTTAACTACTTTTTGCCATAGTTTAAACATATGTATAAAAGGTGAGCAATCTCATGTGGAATACGGTTAACGAACAAATCAGCCAAGCCATGCATTTTGACTTTAAGCACACCAACAAGCGTCAACTTCAAAGCACTAGCAGCGATATGCTATTTAAAATAAGCGATGGCACACACTCATTTCTTGTTAAAGTAGCCCATCGAAATAATTTAGAACGCTTTGAGAATGACGCTTACAATTTAAACTTGCTGACCAAAGAAAGTATGTTCATGGTACCAGACTGTATTACAACTGGGTCAAATATTGAATACTCCTTTATTGCCTTAGAATGGCTGACGCTTGATCAACAGCCTCACACTAACTGGCATATTATGGGACAACACTTAGCTCATTTACATTTAAAACATCAGCAAGCCATGTTTGGTTTTGATCATGACAATTTTATTGGTGCAACTGCTCAGCCTAATCGCTGGCATAAAAAGTGGGATGTATTTTTTGCTGAAGAACGTATTGGCTGGCAACTACAGCTTTTACATGAAAAAGGTATAGAGCTTGTTGACCACAATTATTTTGTAGGGTTAATCAAAAGTATGCTTCACAGCCACATCGTAAGTCCGTCACTATTGCACGGTGACTTTTGGCGAGGAAACCTAGGGTTTATCCATAGTATTCCCAGTGTATTTAACGCCAGCTGCTATTATGGTGACCGAGAAGTAGATATTGCGATGAGTGAACTGTTCGCGCCCCTTCCTGAAGCTTTTTACATCGCCTATAACAAACATTACCCATTGGCTTCTGGCTATGAGCAACGCAAGAAAATTTATCAACTTTACCCTATATTAAATCATGCGAATGTATTTGCGGGCCACTATCTCACTGAAGCAAAACAACAAATAGAACAATTAATGAAATAAATGCAATTATATGCTTTCGTTGATGTCATAAACCAGTAATACAGTCTATATTTAAGTTACTCTTTAATTAAACATACCAAGTAATGAAAGGCTTTATACCCAAACCACCCTAGGCCAAATATTAACATGCAACTTTAATCAACTTGGCTCTGGTAACTTATGTAAGCATTGCTAGGTTGAGGCATTTATGAAAAATCATCTATCACAACGGATCAGCTGCCCACATTGTGGCCACCATATTCACATAACACTTGACGCAAGTGATGGCGATCAAGATTACTTTGAAGACTGCACCGCCTGCTGTAACCCTATTCATTTTAATATGCATATTGATTACGCAATTAACAAAATAGAGCTACATATTGACAGTGATGACGAACAGATTTTTTAATGCTGATTAGCTAAATAGTTTTCAACGGTATTAATGATCGTAAACGTTTGTTGGTCAACTTCAATGTTTATCACGTCACCGCTTTTTGCATTGCCAAGGTTTGTGATTGAAAGCGTTTCAGGGATAAGGTGCAACCAAAACCCATCTTCATCGGTTTCCCCCACCGTTAAGCTAGCACCATTAATTGCAACAAACCCTTTGTAAAGTACGTATTTTTGCCACTTTTTAGGTAAAGTTAGATACATTTTACAATTATCTTGCGAGTGAATAATGTTACTTATATTAGCTGTGCAATGTATATGCCCAGAGACTATGTGACCGCCTAACTCAGTACCGAATGTCATTGAGCGTTCGTAATTAACTGTACTACCAATTTTTAGCTTACCTAAATTGGTCAGGTTCAGCGTCTCGTCAATCACATCAAAATAAACATGGGCAAGACTGCTATTATCTAATGAATAAAATTTAACGGCGGTTAAACAACAGCCATTAATTGCAATACTCGCCCCCAGTTCCAGTTTATCAATAAACTGTACCGGTATAGATAATACTAATCGTAACACACCATGTTCATGGTTATTTGATACTACCAATGCTTGAGTTTGCACTATGCCTGTAAACATAAATCTATTCACCTTTTCAAATCTGACCATTGTAATTTTCAGTGTTAAGTGTACCTGAACCAATATTTTTTTACTTTATTGAAAGTAGACTCATCGTTTATAATTTTTTATTCATTACGGATCGATTACACTAGTAGACCACTTTATCTTATTTTGCATGCAATATGACTTTTTGTAATTGGGAAGCTAAACGCCTTATATCTCTTGCGATCCCAGTATTTTTAGCACAAGTAACGCTCGTTTTAATGTCAGTGGTTGACACCATCATGGCAGGACAAGTTAGTCCAACTGATCTTGCTGCATTATCAATTGCAACCGGCATTTGGAATCCGGCCATGCTCGCGCTCCAGGGAATACTTTTAGCTCTAACAGGTATTGTTGCCCAGTTTAGTGGCGCCAATGATAAAAACGGTATTAGCCATTATTTTCAGCAAGGTTTATACCTTGCGGGTGTATTAAGCATAGTGGGTATCTCCATTGCTTATTTTGCCGATATTATTATCTTCAAACTTGATACAAGTGCAGCTATTGCTACCATGGCAAATGACTATATTCACTTTGTTAAGTGGGGAGTATTCGGTTTTTTATTTTTTAGTGTCTATCGTAATATTACCGAAGGAATGGGCATGACTAAGCCCGCTTTTTATATCAGCCTTATTGGCCTTGCGATCAACATACCTGCCAATTATATTTTTATTCATGGCAAGTTTGGCATGCCCGCTTTAGGTGGTGCTGGTTGCGGGATAGCCACGGCTCTCGTGTTTACGGCCATGGCCATTACACAAGTAATTTACTGCCAACTAAGTAAAAAAGTAGATGCTCAAACACTGCTTGCTAACTTTCAAAAACCACAACTCACTACCATGTGGACGATTACAAAGGTGGGAATTCCGATATCACTGGCTACTTTTTTTGAAGTTACTTTATTTGCCTGTATTCCATTATTTATAGCTCATTTAGGCGCTGTCGCCGTGGCGGGGCATCAAATTGCAGCAAGTGTAACAACACTCTTATTCATGATGCCCTTGAGTTTATCTATCGCTATCAGTATTCGCATTGGTAATTTATATGGGCAACATCATTATGAACAGCTCAAAAAAGCAATCTCCACAAGCTACATTTTAGCCGTGATGATTGCCATACTCCTTGCTACTCTTACATTTTTTGGCCGCGATATCATTAGCCACTTATACACAGATGATGCCCGTGTAATTGCATTAGCCACCTCAATCATGGTTTTAGCGTGTATATACCAGCTACCCGATGCGCTACAAGTAGCCGCCAATGGCATATTACGAGGCCTAAAACACACCACCCCTATCTCATACATTACATTTATTTCGTATTGGTTAGTTGGCTTTGCTCTAGGTTACGTTTTAGCACGCACAGATTTAATTGTGCCAGCTATGGGCCCACATGGTTTTTGGATTGGTATTATTGTAGGCTTAAGTGTTGCCGCCATTTTATTAATGCTAACCGTTGCGAATAGATTCAAACATGAGCCACTTAAAAACGCTTAAAACAGATAATCAGCACAGTAACCAAACTTGGCTGTTTGGTTACTTATTTACATTGTTAAGCTGCTTATTACTCAGTGCCTGCACAGATAATCCCAGCGATGTTTATCTACAATACCAACAACGCCTAGCCAATACATTAGAACAACCGCTAAGTCAGGCTCCCGAACTCAACAATATAGTGTTAACGCCTATTCATTATGAGCAAGAAGCGCTAACAACCCAGCAATTAAGTCTATTACAACTGGCACAGCTTTCTCATTGCAAACTAAATACCCTCATTGCTGAACGTAATAGTCAATTGGGTAAACTTGCAACGCCTGCCAGTCAATTAATCTATCAAATTCAATTTATTCAACTCGCACCCGCTTGTTTAGAGAAACTAGAACCTAGCTCAAAAAGTTATCTTGCAATCAAAGGAGAGTTAAATAATAAAAAGCAGCAGTTAGTAGTGCAGTTCAATCAATTGCTTTATAACGATCCAGAATTAAAACGGACATGGCAACTCACCAGTTATACATTAGATACTAACCTAGCTGGCCTTACCGAGACTGAAGCTGCACTAAATCAGTTAGCAACGTTGAAACAGCAAATTAAGCAACAGCAATATGCACAGATAGATACCCAAGCGCTCTACCCACTTTTGTCACAATTGCACCAATATAACTTTAATCAAGCCCTGATAAGCGCCGTACGTCAGCAAACACAGTTAAATAATAGTACCAGTGACTATTTGGCAAACGTTGATCTAACCATGCTATGTAATCCACTGAAGAATAAACGCCAAGCGCAGATCGTGAGTAACATATTCAAAAAATATTACTTAGCGCAATTACAACCTTACCAAGCACAACTATCAGGAGCGTTAGAGCGTTTAATGCCGCTATACCAAGCCCTTTGGCTAAACTCTACAAGCATGCAACCGCAAATAGCAGCCCTGTTAAGCCCAAGCCAGCCTAGTAATTTACTCATAGCATTTAAGGATTCAGCTAAAAGCCATGTATTTTGGTGGCAAAATTTTTATAAAACGTGTGAAATCAGCCCAATATGAGTAAAAAAACGGCAAACGAACTAAAAAACACGTTTCCCGCTTGATTCACTAAAGCACACGCTATATATTAGCGACCGTTGTTAAGCAATTAACACAACTTAAATTTATGATACGACCGTAGCTCAGTTGGTTAGAGCACTACCTTGACATGGTAGGGGTCGGTGGTTCGAATCCACTCGGTCGTACCAAATTTATGTGAATATAAAATAAAAGTACAATCGAAAGAAAAAGCACTCCCTACTCTTGATCACCCGGTCCAAGGGTCAGTAGCTCGAATTCACTCGGTCGTACCAAATTTATGTGAATATAAAATAAAAGTACAATCGAAAGAAAAAGCACTACCTACTCTTGAACACCCAGTCCAAGGGTCAGTAGCTAGAATTCACTCGGTCGTACCAAATTTACGTAAAGCAATTCAAAAAATTGTACGACTGTAGCTCAGTTGGTTAGAGCACTACCTTGACATGGTAGGGGTCGGTGGTTCGAATCCACTCAGTCGTACCAATTCTAAATATTAAAACTCTAAAAAGAAAAAGCACTCCCTACTCTTGAACACCCGGTCCAAGTGTCGGTGGTTCGAATCCACTCGGTCGTACCAATTCTAAATATTAAAACTCTAAAAAGAAAAAGCACTCCCTACTATTGAGCACCGGTCCAAGAGTCGGTGGTTCGAATCCACTCAGTCGTAAGCGTCTAGCAAAGTGCACCTGCCAGTAATTCGTCAAACCGATTAAGCTATTTCTGAATTTCAATTAGGAGATAGCCATGAGAAAAACACGTAGCCTTGAGCAGTGGCGTAACATTATCGAAGAACAACAAGCCAGCGATTTAACTATTACTGAGTTTTGCCAGCAACATGCTTTATCAAAAACAAGCTTTTATGCGGCACGAAGTAAGCTTAATACTGAATCCAGTCGTTTTGTTCAAGCAAAAGTCACTAAACACGTCGCCCCCACCGAACAGCAACAGCTGATTATGGTTACTATCGGCAGCGTGAAAATTAGCTTCCCACCCACAATGCCTGTCGCTTATTTGAGTCAATTGTTGCGTGAGCTTGCCTTATGAAAATGTTTGTTGAACCCGCGCGTATTTACTTGCATCGTGACGCCGTGGATTTTCGAAAGTCCATTGATGGTCTGGTCGCACTCGTTGAAAGCGAGCTTGAACGTGATGCTTACACTGGCGCATTATTTTTGTTCTGCAATAAATCGAAAGATAAACTCAAGCTGGTTTACTGGGATAAAACGGGGTTTGCTTTGTGGTACAAGCGCTTAGAAAAACAAAAGTTCAAATGGCCAAGTAAAGTCAGTTTGCAAGAATTTGAACTCAGTCCTGGGCAATTGGATTGGTTGTTGTCGGGATATGATGTGCTTGGTCATGAAGAATTGCAGTATCAATTAATCCATGCGCATAACCGAGTAAAATAATCTTTAACATCACCGTGGGCGGATACGCTGCCGCGCCTGTTTTGTCGTTGTTATACCACGCGTCAAAGCCCGACAAGTCGAGTTTATTTTCGACAATATAACAAAGCGCATACTCAAATGTGCCTGGCAGGATTTGCTCAGAAAAATTGATAGGAATGAATTTATTTTGGCAGGATAAGTCAGGCTCGTAGTTGGCCATAACGGTTTACCGTGGGTGAATAATATCTATTAGATCACAGTAACCCAGTGGATTCAAGGTTAAAAAGCAATCAAGTCAAATGTGTAGAATCAGTTCCTAAAAAGAGTAATTCTACAGCCACAACGCCTCACTAAGAGGCAAAAAATTGTTGGTTAAAATAAGCGACGCAGGAGCAAAAACCAACTGTTTTTTGTCCTTTTAAGTGACTTGTTATATGTATTATTCACCGCGCCAAATAAATTCTGCTTCTTGAGTTATTTTATTAAATTCCCTTTCGTCAATATCACCCTCAGCAAAGCGTTTTTCTGCATCAAGCATTTTGAGATGATACTCATATTCGGTTGCAGCTAGAACATACCCTAATTCTCTTTCAGTTATTTGACCACTTTTAAAATGGCTCATCGCCAATTTTTTATTCCATGGTGTACCTTCTGGAGACTTAGGTAGTGTGTAATCTCTATCTAAGGGTAAGACACCAGAAATTTTATAACCCTTATCAATTAAATCCTTAGCGCACTGATAAAGCATATAGTCTATAGAATCTTCCAATCCATAAAAATGTAAGTAATATCCTGCCATACACTCACCAACTTCTTTACCTGAATCATCAACAATATGTATAACTCGGTTGGAACAACCAACAATAGAGGACAATAGAAGAAGACTAATTATTATTTTTCGATACATTGCAGAACCTAATTTACATATAACGTCTTAGTATTTATACGTTACGTTGTTTGTATCGTATAAATACCTTGTTGAACGAAGCATACTCCTCACTCAACATTTTTATTGGTATGCTTAATGCTATAGGAATTCTCTTTTTTAGGGAAGTTGTTGATTGCAGTTTTATTGGACACCTATTTACCACTAGACGTGTTAATTACTGTTTATTTATTTCATTTTTACGCTTTTTTATATCGTTTCTTGCCTGCTGTTATCTTTTTTGCTTATTTTAGGCAGCACCAAATCTAAGCTGATCCTCTGTTACACCAACTTAGTTAACAAGTTATTTTTAACGGTTCGACTTACTATTAACCACTATTCATTATGATGCTTCCCGTCGCTAGGCCGTCTATTTTTGCATCCTTTATACAGAGGCTTTTCAGTATCAGCCGCCCTTGCTTACATGATGGACACGGCCAATTAACGCTAACCGGCACTGGTGTCTCTGACTTTCCTTGATTTCCAGCCTCATACTTACCTATTTGTGCGCTGATAATATCCCGCTTTTTGGCTCTACACGCACTGGCTAAAAAACCGTAGTGTCGTATTCGCATAAATCCACTTGGGAGCACATGCAGTAAATAGCGCCTGATAAATTCTATGCCCGTTAATGTCATTCGCTTTATTTTGCTGTCTCGGTAGTCTTTATAGCTAAACGTGACACTTTCTTTTGTTACCTGTTTGAGTCGTCCTTCATGCAACATGCCTTTACGTGTGTAGCGCCCAAGGTATTTCAACACCGTTTTCGGCTCGGTCAAATTCACCTTGCTGTGAACGCACCATGACTTTTTCATGAGCAATTCGCTTTGAGGTATCGTTAGTTTATGTGCCCTAATGGCTGCTAGCATTTTTGCTCTAAACACGGTTGCTAAGGCTTTTACTGCAAATAAATACGGCTTTTAAACACCGCGCCACTCACCTGACGATGTTAATACGCCACCTGGAATTAAACAGTGCAAATGAATATGTTGAGCAAGGCTTTGCCCCCATGTATGTAACACCGCAGTCATTCCTAACGTGCCTTGTAACTGTTTTTTACGCTGCGCAAACTGACTGAGGGTTTGCCATACAGCATGAAATAAACAGCTGTAAATCTCACGCGGATATTGCCTTGCTAATCCATTTAGTTCATGAGGGAGTGTAAATACCAGATGAAAATAAGGCGCATTGATAACATCTTTACTTTGTTGTTCACTCCATTGCTCGCTAACATGCCCTTGGCACTGCGGACAGTGTCTATCTCTACATGCGCAGTACACTGTTTTATTATGCTCGCAGCGATCACACTGCCATTGCTGAGTACCTAACTTAACTGTTCGACAGTCCTGTATGTGCTGACACACTCGCTGTTGTTGATAGGTTAATGCATGGACTTTTTTATAGTTACTGAGATGTTGCGCTAAGATATCTGCAACATGATGCGTCGTTGCCATCTTAGTCCTCCTCCCACGCAGCTATAAAATCATGGCTACTATGTGCCATCTCTGGCAACCAGTGTAAATAACGCTCTGTCGTACGAATACTCGTATGTCCCAACTGCTTTTGTAACTGGTGAAGCGACATACCTGCTTCAATTTGATGTGTAGCATAAGCGTGACGCAAACTATGCGCGGATACATTTTTTGCAATCTCAGCCCGCGCTACCGCACGTTTTAATCCACGACTAAACGTTTTTGCATCTATCGCTTTTTCTTTATCCCAATTAGTGCAAAACAGTATACTGCCAAGGGAAAAGCCTGCTATATAAGCGTTTAATCGCCTTGCTGCGCTTTTAGGTAATATGACACGACGGTCTTTATTCCCTTTTCCTGCTCTAACCCATAGGCAGTCTTGGCTAAATTCAATATCAACAACCCGTAAATTCAGTAATTCACTTATTCTGAGTCCACAGCCATAACAAATACAAAGCATGACTTTTTGTTGTGCAGATACCGTATTTAAAAACAGGCGATGAACCTCATCCCGTGTTAGCAGTATCGGTATTTTGTGTGCTTTTTTAGGCAATACAATATCAATGCTGAATGAGCGCTGTAGTACATATTTATATAAAAAATTAACGGCATTGAGTTTTACTGCAATCGTTGCACGCGACAAGTGCTGTGTTAGGTTTACATACCTAAAATACGCCTCAAGCTCTTCCTTATTAATTAAGTCAGGCGATTTATCGTAGTAATTAGCTAACTGAGCGAGTGCATTTATATAAGATTCTTCGGTACGTGGTGAGTAGCCTCTTAAACGGATCTCGTCTATGACGCGTTGTCTTAATGGGGTCATTGGTTTTCTCCGGTAAATGGGGGAAGTCCCAATGACAAGTGTGGCAATTATGCTGAAGGTTGCTAGCTCCGCGTAGCGGCTTTGTTCAACGCCTAATTAACAGGCAAAAAATTGTTGGCTAAAATAGCGACGAAGGAGCAAAAGCCAACTGTTTTTTGTCCTTGTTTAATTTCTTGTTAGGCTTTGTTTAATCTTCAGCCACAACTCTTAATGGTTTTGGTTTTAACTCATACGCCTTTAATAACAATTTTGCCTGCTTGTCATCAATATATATTGATGTCCTATTTATTAAAACGTGCTTTGTATGGGATGCAGAACGCATCAATAACAGCTTAAATGCCTCTTCTCGGAAGTCTTTCGTTAGAAATGGTTGGGTACTAACTTTCATAAAAGCTTTGGCCATATGCTCCCATATTTCTATTTCTCTATCTGGGTTGTGATCTCTAGAGAAGTTTTCTAGAGCCTTTGATTCTTCATTCGGAAACACTTCACAAAAAACATCATTTATTGTGATTACTCTTTGCTTTTGTTTTTCAGTTAATATGCTTGTGTTAATAGGTGATTGACTAATATTAGAAATATCCATTACCACAGAATGGCTAGAATATTCTTCTTCAGTATTTTCAATAGTTGTTTCTAAATCAGATTTTTCATCAATAAATACAGAAATATTATCTGAACCAAAAAGGTTTAAGCAAACTGATAAAACAGTTTTTTTGGCGACTTGAACCGGAAGATGAAAAAACTCACGTCGCTTGTTCTTTCTATATGATGCTAGTACTTGATGTATATATTTCTCTGCTTTAACACAATCAGGGACACCACAGAAATATGCCACCTCAAAATGTTCAGGTACTCCAGTAGCTCCCCAATAGATTTGTTTAGCTCTTATGACAGGAGTTGCTTTGGTTCTTCCTATTTTAACCACATATGGTTCATATGATGGATTCCTCAATACATAAACAAATTCCATTTCCTGAATCCTTAACCGTACCTATTAAAAAGCCTAACAATTTTGTCTATGACATTTGTCGTTTTATAAACCGACAAATGTCCATATATTACAATGCATTTATCTTAGCCCTCAAATAAACACATGTAAACAATTAGTTAACTTCACCTCATATTTTAGAAATGCAGAAATACACCAAAATGGTAGAGATCAGTAATATTGGACAAAAATAAAACACTGTCTACATATACAGCATTTCACTTTAGAGATTCACACTCTCAAATCACCTTTCATTGACGATTAAAATACTGTAAAAATCCTTTGGCTTGAAAAAGTGGTTTTAAGTTAGGCTTACTGTAGTGACGTAAAGTAGCGTGACTTTAGGTGTTACTTTAGAGTGTTACTTTCAAAACTGCTCAGCTTTAGCGTTACATAAAATTGCTGCGACATAACGTGCTTTTAGTAACACCGCTAATAAGAATAAATGAATAGCAGATATTGCTATAGGCCTTCTACTATCATTTCTTTGATTTTTTGGGCTTTTACAAAGTGGTCTAATTGATGGGTTTGTATCCACCACGTTGCAGCTTCCATTAGCGACTGCGGATCATCATTTTTATTTGCAAAAAAAGCATAAAATGACAACCCTACATTGGGCCCTTTTTGTGCGATTTTTTTATTACATACAGTTATGATTTTTTCTCTAAGTTGCGCATTCATTGTATTCGGGGCCTCTTACTTTAATAAAATGCATTACCGTTTTTTAACTTTAAGCAACTGTAATGCATATGACTAACAAGTATGTAGTTATAGTTTAAAGTAGTTAAATAAACTAAACAGCTGCTTTTTCAAAATATTTTATACTCGGCGCTGATGCTAAAAATGATGCAAGTTCAGCAAGCACTCCATTATTATCGATATGCTCAATATAGGCACGGTGGTGTTTAACACTAAGCCACTGCTCTTCTATCAACATTTCTGAGTTTGGTTTATCAAAATAAATCGTTACATCTAAACAGCCGTTAAATGCCCTTACTGCGGGTAAGTGTTTTTCTAAAAATGGCAGTAATAATTCGAGTTGCCCTGATTTTACACAACAATTAAGCGTTACTCTTATACTCATGCCTTTCTCCTGTGATTAATGAGTTGTTGTATTTAATCACCGCTAAAAAATATAACTGCTCAAAAACCATCAAAAGTAACGTTTTTAAATCAATTACTTTGTTTAAATTGTTTTGGCGTTATGTTGTACTTCTTTTTAAACAATTTAATGAAATGGGAGACGTTTTCGTAACCTAAATCTGCTGCTATATGTGTGACGGTTAACTCTGTTTCTTGTAAAAGTTGGTAGGCTCGAACCAAGCGTTTCTCTTGTAGCCACTGGTTAGGCGTAACACTGTAAAGAGATTTAAAGTCTCGTGTAAATGTTGATACACTTTTACCGGATAAATTAGCTAAATCTTTAATTGTTAACTTAAGGGTATTAGGGTTATTTAGCAGCCGCGTGATATTACGCTTCGGTGGGTAAGTTGTGTGCTTTGATTGTACGAGCGTTTGATAAATAGCTTTGTCGTAAATTGCTAATAAATGCAGTAACTCTAAAAGCTTAACTTTTAACAAAGGCGCTGTATTACAGGTTCGTTTATGCAATTTTTGAATTGAATCAAAATAGGTTTTCACTAAATCATCGCATTGAATATTAAGCAACGACGTAGCGCTGACAGTCGTACTCGGCTGACTTTTATTTACTTTGTATGTGCTTAAAAATTCGCTGATCACATCCTCATCAAAAAAAGTTAAGTACGCTTTTAACGATGAGGTTGTTCTTACATAATCTGAATGCACGTTAAGCCCTTGCGGTAAAAATACAGCACTGCCAGCATGCAGCTCATGTGTTTTATTTTCAGATGTTGTAATGGTTTCTTGCCCACTTTCAATGTACACCAAACACGGTGTATTCGTATAAAATTCAACATCTACTAAATCATGGCGAAGGCTTTTATAAAAAATCCCTGTATTTGCGGTGTGTAGCAGCGGCACAACATCCGTCATTGTATAAAGTGACTGGGGTAGTACTAATATATTTTTTTTACTGTGATCAAATACGCTGTTCATTTATCACCTATAAAAACGTGCAATCAGTGTTCTTTTGTTAACATCCTGCACTGTATTTTATTCGCCGGCCGAGCATGGTAAATACGTGTAGTTGAGTATTAATTTTTTACTCTAACACTTTTAATATTCGTTCTTTACGCGGTATATAGTAATTATCGTAATTTAATGACACTATCACCCGCTGCGCTTTGCCGAGTAACTCTTTACGTGGCACTAAGCCTATCATTCTTGAATCTGCACTGTTGTCTCGGTTATCGCCCATTGCTAAATACATGTCTTCTGCGATTGTAATTGGCGCAAAGCTTTGTATGGTGGAGCGCTGCTTATCAACTTTTACAAGGTGTTTAATGCCATTTAAGTTTTCGATTCTTATTTGGTTTGTTGTGTTGTCTGTTGAGGTGTCATAACTGAGTTTTTTACCGTTAATAATTAGCTCATTATTAACTAATGCAACCGTGTCGCCAGGTACACCTATAACGCGTTTAATTAATCGATTATCAGCTGCCACTGAATCAAATACTATAATATCGCCCGCACTTGGCTCAGCTATTCTCGCAAGCGATATTTTTGTAAAAGGAACTCTTAAGTCGTAGGCCATTTTATCTGTGAGGATTCTATCACCTTCAACAATTGTTGGTTTCATCGAACCTGTAGGTACTTCATACCAATCAGCTACTGCGCTCCTAAATACACACATTAACGAAATGAAGACGATAAGTGAGCGATTATTTCGCCAAATTTTATATAGGCTTTTCATGTTAGATTATCCATAAAAGTGGGTTATATAATAGACTTGGCAAATAACCTTAGGTTCATAAAACATGTAATAAACAATGTAACAAACTATGAATACAAAAGAGGATAAAATATAGGACGATAAATAAAAGTAAAGCGCGCTTGGCGCGCTTTACTTTTATACATTACTTAGGGCTTAACGTGATTTTATTGCTTTTTATTATTGATTTTTAAACTGTGCTTTTGCTTGTTCAACTTGGCCTTGATCAATGCCAAGTGAATCAGCCGCTTCTTTAATTAAATGTGGTTGGGTCATTACGACTGCCATTAATTGCTGTAGTTTTTCAGGCGGTATACCAAGTTGTTGCACTAGCGCCATTGCCATCATAGGGTTTTGTGTAAATGCTTGAAAAAGTTCATGTACTTTTTCGTCACTTACGTTGTGCTCTTTTAGGGTTGCTATAATTGGGTTCATTGTATGCCTTGGATTGCTTTTTTCAGTTACCCTAAGTTATATGGGCAAACTTTAATTTTTAAACTACTCAACGAGTAATACAACCTTTCCTGCATTTTCGTTTCGCTCAAGTATGGTATGCGCTTTTGCTGCGTCTTGCCATGGTAGGGTTTTATAAATATTAAAATCAAACGTTTGATTGGCTATATCGTCATAAAACCTTGCTACAAACGCATCGCGCAGCTGACGTTTAAAGGTTTGGCTGCGGTTGCGAAGTGTTGAAGCATGCAATGAAATGCGTTTTTGTAATAAGCGTGCAAAATCCACTTCTGCAAAGCGCCCGTCTAAAAATGCCAACATCACAATTTGGCAATCTAATGCGGCAATGGCTGCATTTTTATTTAAATAACGCCCTGATACCGGATCAACAATCACATTTGCTGTTAAATTATGCTGTTGCATATAATCAACAAAGTCATCTGTTTTATAGTTTATGGCATGGTCCGCGCCGAGCGCTTTGCCGTGCTGACATTTTTCATCGCTCCCTGCGGTGATAACCACAATTGCACCGGTGCGTTTAGCCATTTGAATGCAGGCGCCACCTACACCGCTGGCCCCAGCATGAATAAGCACAGTGTGCCCTTGCTGCAAATTACCTAGTTGGAAAAGCGCACCAAATGCCGTTAAATACACTTCGCTAATGGCTGCACCCTGCGCCATTGTTAAACCACTCGGTAAAACCATTAATTGCGCTGCATCTACTGCTACATATTCACTATAAGCGCCACCAGCGCACAACGTAAATACCGCTTTATTAAGCCAGCTATTATCAGCATCTGCGCCAAGTTCAATGACTGTGCCGGCACATTCTAATCCTAATATGGGGCTATCGCCTTGCGGAGCTGGGTATTTACCTTGTCGCTGCATGCAATCGGCGCGATTAACGCCTATCGCAGCCACTTTAATCAATACTTCGTGCGCTTTTAATTGCGGTTTAACGGTTTCGCTGAGTGATAATTGCGCATGTTGATGGGAAATAAATTGCATAGGTGCTCCCTTTATTAATCGATTTTACGCCATACTTCGGCTTCAATTAACTTACCATTTTCAGTTAAAGAATGATGCCACAAGTTCCCTTCAATTTTATAATCAAAGGCCATTGTTTTACCAAGTAATGAGGGGATATTGCCATATGCGAACGTCTCAACAAACTGTTCATTTTTTAAAGTGTATTGCCCGCCACCAGCATAGTGGAACTTGCCATTTTTTTGGGTAATATAGTTAAAATGCGTTGCAGTAATCAGTTTTACTGAGGTCAGCTCTGGTGCTTTAGCACTCACAAACCCATCTTCAACGGCGTATTTGCCTTGCACAAACTCCCAGCTGCCTAATAGTGGATTAGCCACTGCTATTGGCGAAGCAATTAATAAACTTGCTAACAATAAAGATTTCATACTATTTCCTTGGTTTTATTTTGAGGAATAATATACCCTTTTTCGCACCCAACATTCATTAGACTTTAATAGTGGTATTACTATACCCAAATCACCTCAAGATGCAGGATTCAGCGTTTCACAGGGGCTTAATATCAAGGCGTTACTTTGCAACAATGGCAGTCCCTTTTAAGAAGTAACAACGATGAGAGTAAGCGCCTGTGAAACGCCCAATGGGTTGGTTTAAAAGCGATTTATACTGTGTTATTGATTTTAACAAGGGAACAACCATTATTTGCAATCAATGCCTTGTCTAAATCGCTTTTAACTCCAACTGCAACTCGCATCTTGAGGTGGTTTGGGTATAAAGCGCCAACTTTGTTTATAAGGGTACACATCAGCCAGATGCCCTGCATTGATTTGGTTTTGACATTGCTGCCAAAATTCAGGGCTGAATAAATTGTGATGTTGCTGGCAAAAATAACTAAACGCCTGCCTGTTTGCGCTAAAAAAAACGTTAAATTGACTTGGAAATACGTCGTTTTCGGCTACATCAAAATAGCTTTCGCTACTGATCTCATCAAAGCTATTTTGGCTCGTTGGTAAATCTCTAAATTCGCAATCTGTTAATGGGCATATTTCATCGTAATCATAAAACACCACACGGCCCCAACGTGTCACGCCAAAATTTTTCATCAGCATATCACCAGGAAAAATATTAGCCTCAGCTAAATCTTTAATTGCTTTACCGTAATCGTGCATTACGTTACTAAGCTGTTTGTTGTCACACTGATTAATGTATAAATTAAGCGGGGTCATTTTACGCTCAACGTACACATGTTTTAGCACGAGCGCTTTATTTGAAATTGCCATGCTGTTGCCAATACTCGCGCGCATTTGCTCAAGCAGTTCATCGCTAAAACGGCTTAAATCAAATGCCAAATAGCGAAACTCATGCGTGTCGACTAAACGCCCTACTCTGTCGGCTTGTTTTACAAAATCGTATTTTGCCATTACTTGTGCTTTAGTGGATGTTTTGGGTGCGCTAAATCTATCTTTGATCACCTTGTAAACATAATCAGAGTGCGGTGTCGTAAATACCAGCATCACCATACCTGGAGTCCCTGGGGCAATAATGTACTTATCGTGTGTGGGGCTATTTTTAGTCGTGTCTACTTTGTAACGGTAAAATTCAGTTTTAGCGTGTTTAATAAAACCTATGGCATTAAATAACTCAAATCGTTGCTTATGTGGCATTAACACTGACAGGTAATCTACATAACGGGCTGGTTGATCTGTATCAACCATAAAATAAGTACGTGCAAAGCCAAACAGTAAACTGAGTTGATCAGCCCCCATCATCACAGCATCAAGCTTTAAGCCATTTTCAGTATGTAATATCGCCACTGCAAAAGGCATATTATCGCCATTTTTAGCAATGCATCGGCCAATTAAATAACAGGCTTTATTTCTAAAAAATAATGAATTAGCGTATTCAATAAAACCATCATTTAGATTCATCAATTCATATACTTGGCGACATTGCTGCTTTGCTCCTAGTGTTAAAGTACGCTGTAAAGCATCAACATCCTTGTGTAAATCTGTAAATTTAACCCGAAAAGCTTGGCGATAAATTAGTTGTGCTACAGCATGAGTAAAGCCATTTTGTAATGAAATTCGGCTCACTAAATTGTCAAATGGTCTTGGTTTAGCGCGGTACTTAGCTTTTAAAACAAACAAATGAACAGTGCGTATTTTTTTATCGTCCCAAATAGAGCCAAATGTTGAATTAAAAAATGTGTGCGCAATGGGCTGGTTTTCGTGATTTTCGACCATTTCTCCATAAATGTGTTTTGCTTGCTCCCATAGCCGTGGGTCATGTAGTTCTTTAAAAGCAATTATTCGCACTGCATTACTCACGCTTTTAACTTGGCGCTCATACACTTGTAAGCGCTCGCGCATTGCTGATTGCACATCTAACCATTGTCGTTGCTCAAAGCGACTTTGTGCACCCAAGGTAATATTTAAAAATGCAGCAAACATGCCTTCAAACCCAGCAAATACAGCCCGTGCTAGTTTAGTTGCAATAACATGCTCTATGGCATCATTCGGTGAAGCCGCTAACAGTGTTTGTGTGTTTTGTTTGGGCATATTTTTATCACTTATGGTGGCTATGTAATTTTATGGGTTTACACACCTTAGCAAGCAGGCTTTAATTTAGATAATTAATACAGCGAATGAATAAGATTGATCAAATGAATATAAGAAATGTCGATCTCAATCTACTGGTGTACTTAAATGTACTCATAGATGAGCAAAATGTCTCTAAGGCGGCAAATAAATTAGCGTTAACACAGCCTGCAATGAGTAATGCACTCAAGCGTTTACGTGATTTATTTGACGACCCGCTACTTGTTCGCGCCGCAGGCTCTATGACTCCGACTGCAAAAGCCTTAAGCTTAAAGCCAGAAATAGAGGCGTTGTTAAAAATGGCCGAGGCAATTACTCAGCCCAGTGATGTTTTTGATCCTACTACTGCACACATGACATTTAGAGTGATGGCAAATGACTATTTAGAATCAACCTTAATCGCTCCATTTATAACCGCACAGCTTAATAAACACCCAGGACTTAATTTTGATGTACTCAGTCCTAGCGATGTAAACCTGCAAGATATGGAAAAAGGCACTATTGATTTAGCGATTAATCGCTTTAATGGTTTGCCGCGATCTTTTCATCAATCCAGTGTGTGGCGGGATAATTATTGCTGTTTAATGCACCCTGCAAACCCCTTTTTACAGCAGCCCAATTTAAACCAATATTTGGCCTCAGAACACATTTGGGTTAATCGTGCTGGCTGGGGGGCTGAAGCTGCGGTTACTAATAAATCAGGGAGCCAAAAATTAGGCTGGGTAGATGAGGCACTCTGGCAATTAGAGCAGACCCGCCATATTAGGGTGTTTACCCGTCATTACATGGTGGCAAGTTTATTGTGCCAATCTCCCCAGCTAATCGCAACATTACCAAGACGACAAGCAATGCTACTAACCAAACACACTGACTTAGTGATCAGCCCTGTACCATTTCAAATAGTGCCTATAGAGGTAAAAATGATCTGGAGCCCACTACTGCACCATGCAAGCCCGCATCAATGGTTACGCAGAGAATTACAAAATTTTGCTGCAACAATTGCGGATCGCTGAGATTGTTCAAACCAATCTTTAAAAACTTATGCTACGATTCAATCCAATTCACGATATTGATTAAATCAATATCAGTTATTGAAAACAACAATTTCATAAATAGTGTTCTTAGGGCTAGAGTGAAGTCATACCAAATGAGTTAGCCACTAAAATTAAGAGACAACATTATGATGCAAACTACAGCAAGCTTTACCCAACAAGACGGATTATTCATCGATGGTCATTTACATGCTTTTATTGAGCAACAGCTATGTAAAAAAATGACGATAGATTGTGACGATGTGTATCAGGCATTAGCCACATTAGTTGATGAGTTTGGTTGCCAGTGCCGTAAAAACAAACACCTTGAAGATGATAGCTTAGACGTGCAAACATTATTGCATGCGTACAAAGTTGAACATAATCATCCTCATTGTCATGTTGATGCGCAAACAACAACCGCGGTACTCGATGAATATTGTTGCCAGGTGCCTGCAATCATTGTGGTTGCGTTAATGGATACCCTAAGCGGCACACCTAGCGATGAACATGATGCAAAGGCTATTTATCACCGTGCTGCAACCCTTGTTAACCGCCCTTGTATGTATCGTGCAGAACTTAGTAACGCCAATGCAGCCTAAGCTATGAGTGCTTTAAATGCTCGATTATCCTTTGTGTAAAATCACTGCAACTTAGGGTAGTCGAGTTATGTGGATCTTCTTGTAAATCAAAGGTCAATTCACCCGCTGCAAATGTGTATTGCAAAGCACGCTCTATCTGATCTGCTGCTTCATGCCACTTCATAAATCGTAGCATCATTACCGCACTTAAAATGCTACTTGTTGGATTAGCGCTATTTTGACCAGCTATTCGCTCAAAAGTCCCGTGCGTTGGTTCAAAAAAAGCCACTTCATTATTTAAGTTTGCCGCAGGCATGATGCCAATCCCTCCCACTTGTGCTGTTAGCATATCAGCTAAATAGTCACCATTTTGATTGGTTGTCACGACCACATCAAATTGCTCAGGGTTCATCAGCGCTTGTTGATGCATGTTATCAGCAATCACTTCTTTAATAACCAGTGGTGCTAAGCCTTCTCGCGGAATTTCAAGCCAACGACCATTACTATGTGGTACTGCTGAAAACTCATTCTGTGCAAGCGCAAAACCCCAGCGTTTGAATGCACCATCAGTAAATTTAAGCACATTACCTTTATGCACAACAGTGACTGAGTCACTTTTTTGCTCCAGCGCATAATTAATTGCATAGCGAACTAAACGCTGTGACCCTTCTTTGGAGATATTCTTAATGCCAATACCACATTGCTGATCAAAGCGTAGACGAGTAACGCCCATTTCTTGACATAAAAAGTCCAACATTTTTTCAGCTTCAACACTGCCAGCTTGCCATTCTATGCCAGAATAAATATCTTCTGAGCTATCGCGGATCACCACAATGTTAGTTTTTTCAGGATGTTTCAGTGGCGAAGGTAATACACTGTAGCCTTTAATAGGCCGCATATTGACAAACAAATCCATTTCATGACGAAGGGCTACATTGAGTGAACGAAAACCACCACCAATCGGTGTGGTTAAAGGGCCTTTTATAGCAATTTTAAACTGCCTAACAGCATGTATTGTTTCTTGCGGAAACCAATCACCATCGTAAAGCTGCGCTGCTTTTTCACCATTGAACACTTCCATCCAGTGAATTTTACGCTGTCCTTGGTAACACACATCAACAGCGTGATTTACCACTTTTCGCATACAGGGTGATATATCTTGCCCAACGCCATCACCATCAATATAAGCAATAATAGGTTGTAGAGGAATATGCCATTGGCCTTGTTCATCAATGCTAATCTGTTCGCCATTTGGCGGCACGTCAATATGTTGATAGCCCATAATATTCCTATGTGTTTGTATAAAAAACATAACAATTAAACCATGCTTATAATGATCTGTCGTAGTTAGAGCATCTATAGTTACTATTCAACAATAAAATAATCATGCTAAAACAGTTTTTTGTTGAGCGGTATGTGAACAAAATGCTGAGGACAATAAATCTTTTGGGTTAACGCTCAGTAGCAGATCGCGTGGCTGTGGGGTCACAGTCTAAATAATAAATTCATTGTTTAACTGGGGATATAATCGAGTCCATTTTAGCTAATAATCCATTAACTAAACGACTATCCAAGGTGATGCTATCTGCTTTGAGCGACTTATCTAAACAAACAGCTTGCTGATAAAGCGCATCGCAATCAAACATCCCTGCTGTCCCTTTTATCATATGAATACTTTTTGCTAACCCATCTATATCACCGCTGCCAAACTGGGCCGCAATGGTATCTCTTTGATTTTTTAACCCTTCAATATACGTTTTTTTCAACGCATCAAATTCATGATCAGGCAATTTAACTTCTTCGTGCATTTCTATATCAAGATAACTGGCAATTTTATGGCTAAACTGACTGCGATCTATTGGTTTTGCAATGTGATCAACAAATCCTTGTTTTAGATAACGATCAATCTCATTTTTCATCGTATTTGCCGTCAATGCAACTATTGGTGTTGTTAAACCCGTCGCCTGCATCATATGAATAGCTTGCTCACCATCCATCACTGGCATTTGAATATCCAATAAAATTAAATCAAATTGATTATCAAGTGTTGCTTGCACTGCATCTTGCCCGTTTTCCACTGCCGTAACTGTTAACCCCATACGCTGTAAAATACGCTCGATTAACTGACGGTTCTCAGGGTGATCTTCAGCAACGAGTACTTCACCCACTAAGTTGCGTTGGCATTGTGAAGAGACTAAATCTTTTGGTTGCTCAATTGATATATCTTCAAAGCTGTTAACCCAGCGTGTTTTTTCAGTTATTTGTAACGCTAAAGCTAGGCTAAACTCACTACCGCTGCCTACTTCAGAATGAACGCTGATATCACCATCTAATTTTTGAGCCAAACTTTTTGATATATTTAAGCCTAATCCAGTTCCACCATATTTACGCGTGTTCGTTGCATCAGCTTGGTAAAATGGGGTAAATAACTCTTGCTGCTCAGCAAGGGTCATACCGATGCCCGTGTCTTTGACTTTGATCCACAATTGATCTTTTTCACAACTTACTGATAGTTCTATATTTCCAACGGTCGTAAATTTAATCGCATTAGCAGCAAGATTTAATAGTATTTGCCGTAAGCGTGTTGGATCAGAAATAATCCAATCAGGTAAAGGAAATTCATAATTTACATTAAATTTTAGGCCTTTATCTCTAATTTGTTTACCAAGTATAGATTCAATATGCGCAATGGTTGAAAATAAATCAGTTTCAACTAACGATATTTCTAATCGGTTTGCTTCAATTTTTGACATATCTAAAATATCATTAATTAAGCCTAAGACGTGCCGACTATTTTGCAAAATAACGCGAATACCGTGATTACGCTCGTGAGGCTTTATGTCCCCTAAAATGATCCCATCTGCATAGCCAATAATAGATGTCATAGGGGTACGAATTTCATGGCTCATATTCGCTAAGAAACGACTTTTTGCTTCACTTGCATCCCTTAGCTCTTCAGCTAACTGTTCAAGCTCTTGTGTGCGCAGCTGCACTTTTTGCTCTAAATTTTTAGTTAACTCAACATTATCGTCATGTAAAAGGCTAAATTTATTTGCAACTGCAAATGCCAAGAGCATCGCATCCAGTGATGTACCTATAAGACCCAGTAAATACAAATCAATCGCTATAGGAGGTATCAAACCTAGGTTAGTCAGATTCCCAACCATATTAGGGATCGCCATAGCAAGGTAAGCCATTACAAAATAACGCGCTGGTTTAAACCCACTCATCCAGCTTCGCACACCAATAAACATGCCTAAGCATAAGGTTGCACCGGTAACAAAAGTGGCCCATATAAAACCAAAACCAGGCCATAAAATTGCAAATGGTACGCCTAACGTAGCAACCGCCCCGAGTAATAACGACGCAATGGATAATCTCGGTGAGGTTTCTTTAAGCTTAAGTAAGCTGTTATAAAATAAGATGTTTGTAAGGGGAATAAGCGTAAAGCCTAACCAATGCAAATGTGCATTGTAATAGCCAAATATTTGATCCGGAATATGGAAAAACTGACTCCATGCAAACACCCAACATGCAGTAAACATTGCATAATAAAGGTGTGTCACATCGCGCGCACCAAAATAAATCAGTAAATTATATAACCCTAGAGCAATCCCCACCCCAAAACACAACAGCATTATCATGTTCTGTAAGGTAATTTGAGGAAAAAAATCATCGTAAGGTTTTAAAACTAATTTAGGCGGAGTATAAAAGTAGTCACTTTCAAATTTAGTGACTAATACATAACGCTTCCCTGGGATCAGCGTTATTTTATTACCGTATTGAAATGCGAATTCATTTTTTTCTAAGCCACCTGTAATATAACGTGCTACAGGTGCGCTAGGCGTATCGAGATCATAAATACGTGTTTCAACCCTAGACACCAACGTATTATATGGATACAGGACTAATTCAGTTAATTTAGTTTGGTTTTCTAAAGGTAAAACAAGCCAATAACTACCACCAAAATAGGTTGTACGATTTTGCGGCTTTTTATTTAAGATCCACGTTTCGAGCTCGTCACTTGTGCGCGCAAAACCACTGTGATTACTTTGCAACACAGAACCTACTTGCAAAAGATTGGTTTCATGCTGCTGTTCATCATAAATGAAAAGATCAGGCATACTCGCCGCAGTCGCTGTACCGCAATACAGCAAACTAAAAAGCATAAATATTATTACTTTAAGGCTTAAGGCTGCCTTTACTTCCATATAACGCACCTTAATCTATCTGCATGTTTTTAAAACTGATAGCTAACATCAAGCCCATACCGGCGACCTTCACCTTTAAAGTCTTCTAGCATACCTAAGAATGGGCCTAAATCAAATTTCAAATGAGAGTAATGCGTTTCAAATAAATTTTTTCCCCACAATATCATTGACCACTGATCCATCTGATAACGAATATTACCGTTAACTAAACTATAGCCGTCTTGAAAGGCATAGGGGTTTTGGTTCTGATCAAAGTAATAATCAGATTGATAATCAATAACCAGTTGAGTTGTTAGTGGATTATTTGCAAGCTCAAATGCATACTCTATCGCTGCCGAAACATTCCACTTAGATGTAAAAGGTAGGCGGTTATTGGTCAAACTATTGCCAAGTGGATCTACAAACTCTTCAAACTCGGCATGCGGTATATAACCCAGTGAAAAACGCATTGATAATGCATCATTGGCTTTATAATCAAACTCTGCTTCTAAACCGTAAATAGTAGAATCACCAACGTTTTCTAACAGCTGAACTGGCGGGCTTTGTGGCGATGCTGATGGTTGATTCATAAATACTTGTTGATCATTATAATCATAATAAAATGCAGCCCAATTCATTCGCACACCGTGCTCAGGCCACCAAGATTTAGTACCAACTTCATGGGAGTTTAGGCGTTCTTTATCATAGGCGGCCAACTCAGCTTGCTCTGGTGATGATAAAAACCCACCATTATAACCCCCGCTTTTTGCACCGTTTGCAAACCTATAATATGTGTTTGTGGTCTCACTTAGTTGATAATTTACAGACAACTGTCCTGAAAACCCGTTGTCGCTTTGCTCTCCTTTCACATGATAAAAAGGCACTATAGCGCCTTCTAGGTCGCTAGGATCAACAATGGCATTTAATTGAGAGAGTGAATCGTACTCCAGTGATTCATACGAATAACGAAGCCCTGCCGCAATCCACCACTTCGTACTTAGCTGATAATCAAGTTGGCTAAACAAAGCAAGACTTTGCGTATCAATTTGATTGTCGTAATAAAATGTTGCAGTTAAATTTGTGGGCAAAATACCACGATAATCACGTAATATATCATTTACATTATTTTGCTTTATCGATTCGTCAGCAAAATAAATTCCAGTTGTGAGAGTATGATCACCAAATTGTGTTGCTAAACGTAACTCTTGAGTAATAAAGTCTGTATCTAGCCCTAATGAACCTTCACAAAGACGCTGTGGAGAACCATCACAATTAAACGCATGGTCTCGCTCCAACTGATTATAACTTGATATGGAGACGAGCTCATTTTCAGAATTTATTTGCCAGTTTAAATGTGCACTAAAACCTTTACCGTCGCTTTTATGAGGCGAGTCATTATTTACGCTCACGGTATAAAAGTCGTCGCTGCCATCGTTAAAACCAAAATTATCAAAGCAATTTTGAGAGCCCGCTTGTTCAACAGAGCACGGCTGCAATGTTAGCGGATTAGCTACAATCCCAATACTCCCCACAGGCTGTACAATTCCTTGCCAATCTTCAATGTGTCCTTTTAATAATAGTTGAACATTGTCAAAGTCGGTTAACAAAGAAATACGCGCATTTGTTTGTTGCATACCTGCGGTAGGTGATTGAGTATAAATGTTTTTTGTAGAATACTCATAGTCTTGATGATTAAGCGCCACGCGCAAAGCGCTATTTTCGCTAATTTGAGTGTTATACATACCATCAAGAGTTACTGAATTATTATTGCCAGCACCAACACTCAGGTAACCCGTTTGGGCAAACTCAGGGCGTTTTGTACGAATCAATATCGCCCCACCGGTAGAGTTTCTACCAAATAATGTTCCTTGGGGACCACGCAGTATATCCACTTGCTCAATATCAAAAAAGTTAACTATTTGATTGCTCGCAGAGCCAACCGCCACGTCGTCAACGTATATTGCCACTGGCGATGTATTCGCAGTATTATAATCTACTAAACCAACCCCACGAATGTTAACTGCCGGCGGTGTGCCTTCAGCTGCGTTTTGACTAATTTTTACATTAGGTGCGAATACTGAAAGCTCTGTCGTGTCTTTGTAATGTTGAGATGTTAATGCCTCTCCTTTTACATGACTGACCGCAATACTTACTTTTTCAATCGCTTGAGCGCGTTTTTGCGCATACACTTCTATCACTTCCATGTTACTTTTTGACACCACAGCAGCTTCATTTTGCGCCTGAAGACTCAATGGCAAAATTAAACTTGATGAACACAATAACAACACATGATTTGAAATTGGTTTGCATAGGCTTTTCATTCGTAACAGACCTTTATCCTAGGAGTATGTAAATATACTGTAATTATTTATAATTATAGACTAATTAATTACTAAAAGTAGTCTAAATATCAGTAACTTTAGGTAGTTTTTGTCGGCTCAAATGCATTTTCTCCACTTATATATTGTGGATATCCACATAATGCTCGCGCTGTCTGCATTCCTGCCATAACAGCCGCTTCAACACAACCGGCATTCACACCCGTTTTGATCCAATCCCCTGTTATAAATAAATTACTAAACTGCGTACCATCCGTCGCTAAACGATACTGGCTCGAACCTGCTACAGACAAAACATAGCGTTCACTCGGGTCAACATTAACTCGCCAATATTGTTGATCTAAACGCGCTTTGCCTGACACATCATTTGCATATAATACTGACCAATCAAAGCCATTTTGATCATAAGCTAATGGCCATAATGGCTGCATATTAGTCGTTACCAATTGTGTTAAATTCGTTTTTACATCAGCTTTTGCTCGCGCTGGGAACGTGTGGTCACTTTGTGGTGGATATTCTGCACAGGCAAAGGCACTGCAAAAATAGGCAATGTTTTTTGGACTGTTATTCAATGGCCATTGCTCTTTGTCTACTAAGTTTTGCATTGCAGCCCACGTGTCAAATGGTTCGCTAAAACCACTTAAAATCGGCCCTTCTTCGCTTGGCGGCATATACTCCCAACCAAGCTGCTGATCTGTTTTATTTAACCAAAGCTGGCTGGCTTGCGTTGCTACCGTAAGAACATTTTTAGCTTGTGCAGCAAATGCATCATCAATAGCTAATAAACGCGGGCAAATATGTTCCAATGATGCAACAGAAACACCAAGAATAAGTTGATCAAAATCGTGTTTGAAACGCAATGTTTTGTGAGGCAATGGCTGACCAAATTCAGCTTGATAACGACTTGGCCAGTCTGTCCAAAAAGACTCTAAATTAATATTATATTGCTGTAATAGCGTCGCTTGCGCTGTATTAATTTGATTATAAAGGGGCTCACTTGGCCAGCAAGGTAAACTTTTAACATCAACAAGGGGTTGATACTCAGTATTATTTTTCAGTTCAACCTGTTGTTGCAATTCAATTTCTGTTACACAACGCTTACCATTACTATCATAGCCAGGCGTAATATTTTGAAGTTGATGGAAAAACTCAAACTTAACCCCTCTTTGCTTTAAGAGCTCATAAAGTGGTGAAAAAATCACATCCCCCATTCCAGCCTGCATTTTCCACATAACACCACCACGATAGCATAATGCGATTCTCAACATTGCTAATGCTGCAACCCCAGCTTCTACATTCGGTTTGCTAAAATCCCCTTTAGGGTATGCAAACACTAAATCATAAAACCCACGCACAGGGGCCGAATCCACACTGTATTGTTTATTCGCGCCATTTTTTAGCAGCCATTGGCGAAAATCATACTTATTAATAACACCAAAACCATCACGGTAAACTTTGTCTTTGATTAGCCCGACAAGCATTGCAATTGCAAGATCAGCACAAATATATAAGCGTCTTAATTGTGCATTTTCATCCATTAACTCTGTCAATTCTTGATTAAGCCAGCGCTTTAACTTTCTGACGATATACCAAATTACTAAGCTATCTTTTTTCTCAGATATTTGAGGCTGTAATGTATTTTTATTTTGTGTAAATTCATTTAATTTATCGACCAGTAAGCTGGGCGTTGATGTGATCTCTTGACTTAAGTTTTGTATATCATGTGTAAACGTTTTCCACGCATCACTGCCATCAGTGGCTAGCTCTTGAACATGTTGGTATAGGTGTTGTAGTAAATATTTATCACGTGTTTTTTTAGTTGTTAATTGTGTACTTTTAGCTTGTTGATTTGCTGCAATTTCTAGTTGCGGGATCCATTTTTTTAACCACGCAAGGGTCATTTTAATAAAATCCCATGCTGTAATATCTAAACTGCCGTTTGCAGGGTTACCCGGTAAAACAGGAAAATCAATTGGCCACGTTTCCCACTCATTATCTATATGCTCTTCTAAGGCAATAAAACTATGTGGTTTAAACGCTTGTTGCCACGTGCTTAATGCGCATGTTGTAGGGCGATTTAATTTATTGTAAACCGTTTCGATTGCTTTAAAGCTGTTTACATATGCTCCAAACCAAACATGTAAACCATGTTCTTCTATACGCTCGCCCATCGCTGCATTTCGCCCACTCGCTCCTTTTCCCCCTAAACGCCACCCTTGCTGATAAACAGTAATTTCGCGATGCTGCTGCCAATCATCTTGCTCAGTCAAATACAACGCAGCAGTCATAGCAGCAACCCCACCACCGATAATGGCTATTTTTTCATTACTCATACTATTTTCCTTTATAGAGGGAGGACTTGAGAAGCTTCAAGTTGGTCAAAATCCATGCATATATAAAAAGGTAAATACACATCTTGTGGGCCTACTTTTAAGCCAAACATTTCAGCCAATGGAAAACTATCCAACTGCTCTATTTGTAATTGAAAGTCTGGCTTTAAGAATTTAAATTTATGGATTTCTTTAATTTCTGATGGCGAGTGCATCACAGCTTGATATACCGCTAATTTGCCTTGACCATCTGGGAATTGCTTAAATAATATTTGGTCCATTTGTGGATTAACAAACCCACTAAGCAATTGCTTTAATAAGGAAAAGTCTATACCCATGTGTTCCCCATCAAACAAATTTGCCACACGATCACCAAAATCTTCCAACGTTGATAAAACACTTTCGTTATTTTCTTTAGCTGTGGTTGTTAAGGAAAGTAGCTGGTGTGTCTCTAATTTAGATGATGGAGAGAAATGTTTAAAGCAATCTAGCGATAATGAAAAATCAGTTAGTTTGTTAACAGAGCTAGGCATTTTATATTCACACATATATTTATTGTAGCCCCATGTCTCTCGTCCATTTATGAGTGCATAAATATTATTGACACAAATAAATGCTGGGTACCAATAAAGATGCGTAATATCTTCATCATCTCCTTGCTTTTCTACCTTTACAACTGGCAACCAAACAATAATATCTGTTTCTTGCATCCAACCATGTTCGTTAAAAGGTGGTGTTAATGAGGCGATTTTTTCAATATCAGTAAATGTCAGTAGCGCGTACTCACCCAGCCCTTTAAAGTAAGTGTCCTCTGTTGCTACTGTATTAAGTGTATTACTTATATACGCTTGAACTTTTGTTTGATCTATTTTTATAAAAAAGCCATACATGTTTGCATTAGTCATCCGACATGGCGGCTTTGCTACAGGGTTAGATAAGAAGTGACGATATAGCTTATGTTGGTCAGTCATATAATAAATTAATCTAAGTTAAAAACTTAGTATAGCCATACAACTAATCAATATACTAGTTTGTAGCATTTAATTAATACAATACAACTAGGGCGTGTTGACCTTTGTGGATTGAAATTTGTTCAACCTAGGGGTGATTTAATCGCGGCGCGAGGTTTGTAACCTAGCGGGCTAAGTAAAAACCGAGCAAAGCTTCCGCGTCCTGCTCACGCCCCTTACCTACATCCGTGTAGGTAACAAAGAGTTAATCACCCCTAGGAAAAACCCTTTGGGCAGCGCATATTTGGCATTTATACTGCGTTATCGCCTATTTATGGGGAACAACCACACATCATAGGCGCTGCCTTGCCTAAATACCAAATAGACTGCTGCAAAATTAATCATGAAAGGTCAACACGCCCTATAAGTCATCACTAAACAGTCGTTTACTAAAATATAAGTAACCTTGATTATCAAAATTATTTGATAATGGATTCATAAAGCCATGACCATAGTCACACTGAAAACAGCTGACGTTCGCTTTTGTTTGTAGGCTTGTGATAATAACGCTCACATCAAAATGTGCCTCTTGATAAGGAAATATCAATTCGCATGGTATTGTTGCTGGTAAATTTAAATTATAACGAATTTGATTTGGATAAAATGCCACGAGCTTTTTGATATAGCGATTTTTAGTACATGCTTGGCTACGCCATGCGGCTGCCCCCCCAGCACTAAAACCAATAATTGTGGTATCCGTTTTTATATTATCTAACACTTTATTTAGTTTTTGAAAATAACCGTCATGCCCACACTGAGATATAAACTGTTGATATTGCAGCTCCTCGTCAATAACGGGCTGTAGTTGAGCATCGTATGGATCTACAATAATAAACTCACCATTCAACGCTTGTGCAAACTGTGTCAAATATGATGTTTTTCCAAAAATATCACTCACAATAATGTAATTCATCTATTGTCCTCGCTTTTTCGTGCCTCAAAATACAGTATTTATAATTAAAAAACTATAAAACAACAAAAATGCTTGCCTAAACAAATTTACTGAGGTAAAGTTTCTTCTTGGTCCTAAAAAAGCCTCGCGGTTAACCTCTTTACCCTGATCCAGTAAGCCCCGCAAAACGTATATTTTAAAGCTAAGTTATTGTACGGCGAGAACCCCAAGTCAAACTACGACATATTTTTTAAATAGTCGCATAAATGTCATAAAGATCGTCAACACTATAATGAAGCTAAACACGAAACAGTCTATCTAATCATGTTTTAACTGCTAATATGAAATTAGCGACATAGAAAAGATAACAAGAAAAAAGTGAGTTTTATTATGTCTTATAATTACAATGGATCTATGATCCAAATCGCACATCCAGTGCAATCAATTTCAGTAAATAAACAACGTGTTATTTTTTCTGATACGCAAGGTTTAAAGAATGCCTTGTTTACAAAAGCAAGTGACGCACGTCAGTTTGTTAAATGGCTGAAATCCAATTAATTTATATTAAATTGTATTATTGCTATTGAATTACGCCAGCCTTTGCTGGCGTTTTGCTTTTTTCCAAGAAACTATTTAACTAACTGCTACACTTACTGATAGTAATCATTTTTTAGTGGTATAAATAATGACAGGTGTGTATCTAACTCTATTTTTATTTTTTTTATCTAGCACCACGGTACACGCTAAAACAATTGACTGGGTAGTCACCGACTTCGCCCCATATTATATTTTTAATGATCAATATGCGGGTACAGGGCGTGACGAAAGTGTTATCTCTTTACTTGAAGAGCAACTACCAAACTATACCTTTAAGCGAGTTATTTTACCTTCGAGCAGAACTGTTCGCGAAGTCTCGAACCCAAATCACACCTATTGTATGCTCTCGCTGTATCAAAGTGAGCATCGCCGTGAACATATAGCATTTAGTGAGCAAGCTTCCACTATTGGCTTATCACCTTCCATCGCTATCCATAAAGAACTCTTACACAGCCTAAAATTAGATCCTAACGCCCAAATTTCACTAAAAAAATTGTTAAGTGAATACAAACTCACCTTAGGCATATCAATGAGCCGTTCTTATGGAGAAACGATAGACGACGTAATAAATACTAATGCTGATGCATCTATCATTATTCGTCCGGGACGGGATACACTCGCAAGCTTAACTTATATGCTAAAAAAGAAACGCATAGATATATTGTTAGGCTATCCGAGTGAGCATTTTTATTTAGCTAAATCTATGGGCTTTGATGATGAGTTGATACAGCTACCACTAACCGAGGCGTCAGAACTCAGTTTTGGCTATATTGGCTGCACTAATACCGCACAAGGTAAGCAGCACATAAAAACTTTAAATAGCGCACTGGCAATCATAAAAGAACAGCCTAGTTATCACGAAGTATTAATACGTTGGTTACCTGATAATTTAAAGCCCTTACTTGAGCAACGTTTACAAGCAAACAAAAACGCCTCAACTAAGTGAGGCGTTTTTTCTAACTATTTGTCCGAATATTACTGCGCCTAAACTTTGCTTATTTACGTATGCCTTCAATAAATAAACCAATATCAACATGTGTTGATGCAGGCCCAAGATTATAATCAATACCAAAATCAGCTAATTTCAGGCTGGTTTCACCTTCAAAACCAACACGATAACCACCCCATGGATCTTTTCCTTCACCTATTTTATCTATTTCAAAAGTAATGCTTTTAGTGACGCCATGTAATGTAAAGTCACCCGTTACTTTTGCTTCATCGCCTTTAGCATCAAATACAATACTGGTGCTTTTAAAACTTGCTTGTGGAAACTTATCAACATTTAAGAAATCTTTTCCTCTTAAATGTTTGTCACGTTCTGCATGATTTGAATCGATACTTTTAGTATCAATATTTACCATGATCTGTGATGCATTTGGGTTAGCTGAATCATAATTAAAGCCACCATCAAATGTATTAAAACGACCATGTAACCAACTGTAACCTAAATGTTTAATTTTAAAGTTTACAAATGCATGAGCGCCTTGAGTGTCAATCACATAGTCTGCTGCGTGTGCAGTGCTTGCGCCAAATAATGTTGCTGCAACAGCAGCAGATAGTAGTAATTTTTTCATTTATTAATCATCCTTTAATGGTTTGATCATTCTAATTAAGGTTTTATCTTTATCGATAAAATGATGTTTTAATGCCCCAAGTGCATGTAACGTTACTAAGCCGATCAAACTACATGCCGCCCAGTAATGAACTTTACCTGCAATATCTGCCTGATTTTCTACCGATAAGTCAATTGCGGGAATACTAAATAACGTAAACACCTCAATCGCACGACCATCCGCAGTCGAAATCAAATACCCTGAAATAACAATACCAATCAATAACATGTAGATAAGTAAATGTGCAAAGTGCGCGACTTTATTCACTACTTTACTTGAACCTTCAACAGGTTTTGGCTGTGTGCTCATTACCCGCCACGCTAATCTAAATATCAATAATGCCGCAAGTGTGATCCCTATACTTTTATGTAAATCCATCGAACCACGATACCAGCTATCGTAATAAGTAAGCTCGACCATATATAAACCTAGGCCAAAAAGACCTATAACTATCAATGCCATCAGCCAATGCAAAACAATGGTAACTAAGCCATAACTCGAGTGAGTATTTTTAAACATAGAAAGACTCCCTAAACCAGTAATGCCAGAATAGCCCGTCCCTAACTAAAAGAAAATAGCGAATAACAAACAAGTTATGTGCATATATGCACATAACTTGTTACGGGTTTGCGAGTTAAAGCTTCACGACAATTACTTTGAGTGGGTGAAATTAGTTTTGTTCAACTAAGCCAATATATATTTGTGTGGTTGGATCGACTTGTAGGCAACTGATCAACCCTTCTTTAATTAGTTCTAACATCGCGATAAAACTCACTACCACCCCGCTGCGCCCTTCGTCAAAGGTGAATAAGTCAGTGAAAGGAAGCTGTGAACTGGCTTGTGATAGTTTTTGTAATATTAAGCTCATTCGTTCACGGGTTGATAGTGCTTCAGCTGTGATTTGATGGTGTTCCAGCGTTTTTGCTCGTGCCATCACATCGCTAAGGGCAAACAATAAATCCTTTAGATCTACATCAGGGAGTAACTGCGCTTGCTCATCTTGCTCTGGCACTAGCGCCTGTGCAATATAAATATCACGACCAACGCGTGGAATATCGTCAAGATTTTCTGCGGCTTGCTTAAATTGTTCGTACTCTTGTAATCGGCGTATTAGTTCAGCCCGAGGATCTTCCTCTTCTTCCAGTTCTTCATGTTTGGGCAATAATAAGCGCGATTTTATTTGCGCTAACAAGGCTGCCATTACTAAATACTCGCCTGCTAACTCAAGTTGAAACTCGGTCATCATTTCAACATAATGAACATACTGCTCTGTAATACTAAAAATAGACAATTCAAGAATATCGAGTTTATGTTTTTTAATTAGATACAGAAGTAAATCAAGCGGCCCTTCGAAGGTTTCTAAAATAACTTCAAGCGCATCAGGCGGAATATATAAGTCTTGCGGCGTATTCATTACTTCTTTGCCATGCAAAAAAGCCAGCGGCAGCTTTCGCTGCGCCAGCTCTTGTGTTTGAGCTACCTGTTCAGTGACACGCTCACTCATGGTGTTTAACAAGGTTATTCAAATGGAGTTGTATCACCGCAGCCAACACGTAGCACTTCAACTGTATCTTCTGAAAGATCAATCACTGTCGTTGCTTGTTCGGCTAAGTAACCGCCATGAATAATTAAATCAACCAAAGGGCCTATGCGATCGCGAATTTCATCTGGATCAGATTCTGTAAACTGCTCACCGGGTAATATTAATGAACACGACATCAATGGCTCGCCTAATTCAGCGAGTAACGCACAGGTAATTGGATGCTCTATTACACGAATACCAATGGTCTTTTTCTTGTCATTTAATAGCCGTTTAGGGACTTCTTTAGTTCCTTTGAATATAAATGTGTACGGCCCAGGAGTATTATTCTTAATTAGCCTGAACAATTGATTATCTACGCGAGCATAGGTCGAAAGCTCAGATAGATCGCGACACACTAATGTAAAATTGTGGTGTCTCTCAATGCCACGAATACGTTCAATACGCTCTTTGGCTTGTTTATTCCCTAAATTACAGCCTATTGCATAGCCTGAATCTGTCGGGTAAACCACTACCCCGCCTTTCTTAATTATATCGACTGCTTGATTAATTAATCGTGGTTGTGGATTATCTGGATGAATATGAAAAAAATCACTCATGTGTTACTCCTTCTTGCCCTTCCCAAGTTTGCCAAACGCCTTGGCAATCTTTTGGCAGATATAAGTTTTTTCCTAATTCTAGCCAACTAGTAGGAAAATGAAAATCAGACCCTTGCGAGCACAGTAAGCCGTATTCACGGCTCAATTCACCCAAGAACTGTCGCTCAGTGGGTGCTTGTTGTGGTTGTGCAACTTCCATTGCATCGCCACCAGCATCTTTAAACTGACTTAATAATTTGCGCAGCCACTTATTCGACATTTGATAACGCCCAGGATGGGCAACAACGGCGACGCCACCTGCGGCGTGAATTGCCGTAATCGCCGTTTTCATGTCACACCAATCACTTGGCACATACCCTGTTTTTGCACGACCAAGGTATTTTTTAAATACGCCTGGTATTGTGGTTGCAACACCACGCGTGATCAGCGCTCTTGCATAATGCGCGCGGGTTATCTGTGCATCACCAGCAAGCTCCTGCGCTTGTTCATAAATGCCATCAAAGCCATTTTTTTCTAAGCGCCGGCCAATTTCTATTGCTCTAGCAGCACGCTTTTGTTGCTGTATAGTGAGTAAACTGGTCAATGCTTCTTCATTGATATCTACATTTAATGCCACAATATGGATCTCAAAACTTTCCCACTTGGTGGAAATTTCAACACCTGTGATCAAGGTTAATGGCAGAGACTCGTTTTTTATATAGGCTTGAGCGGGTTTCACCGCAGCGATAGTGTCATGATCCGTAATCGCAAACACATCTATATTTTTTTCAACTGCACGCAATAATAACTGCTCAACACTTAGTTGCCCGTCAGAATGCGTAGTGTGGCTGTGTAAATCGTATTTTATCAAAAGAGAAGACTGCTCATATTAAATGTGCCAAAGTTGTTATTAAGTATAACAAAAAATTTTAATAAATTGTTTTTAATAAATACTTGACATTAACGCCGTTGATACGGTTTACTGTAGCCACTTGAGACACATTAAGAACAAAAACAATGACCAATTCAATCCAAAACACTATCTGGTGGTGGCACTCGTAAATTATCGGGTGACGAATTGTCGTGTCTAACACATTCAAACCCGCTTATTGCGGGTTTTTTTATATTTAAATTTTAGGGTAACAAACATGAATAACGTAGCAACTCTTACACATCATTGGTGGTGGCGCCTGGTATAGCGGGACGGTAATGGTCTATCTAAAACATAGATATCGTTATTCAAACCCCGCATAGCATAGCTTGCGGGGTTTATTTTTTTGAGGGAATGAGGTTTGATTTTTAGTCATATAACAACAACGCCAGGTGAAGTTACCAGCATCACCCAAGTGCGAGAGTACATCCATAGCCCATTAGCTCTTTACGGGCTGCTTGATAAAGACAACTCATTGTTATTAGAGTCAGCCGAAATTGATTCTAAAGACAGTGTTAAGAGTTTAATTTTAGTCGATTGTGCGCTTAAAATTATCTGCGCGGGTAAAACAGTTACGGTAACAGCGCAATCTAATAATGGTCAGCAATTGTTGCCTTATTTACAAAGTAAGTTAGAAAATTGCCACACTCAACTAAGCGAACAAACCCTGACTATTGAGTATAAGGGCTGTGATAGCGACATTGATGAAGCCACTAAGCTTATCGCCGATAACGCATTTAGTGCTCTACGCTGCTGTATAAATAATATTAACAGCACCACTAACAATCCTTTTTCGCTATTCTTAGGCGGTGTATTTGCCTACGATATGGTGGCCAACTTTGAACAACTAAGTGATGTTCCTGATGGCGATAACAGCTGCCCTGATTATGTATTTTATTTAGCCGAAACCCTTGTCATTATTGATCATCAAGCTAAAACAACGGAGCTCATTGGAAATGTGTTTAACGGCCCTGATGTTCATGCTAATTGCTTTGAGGTAGGAAAGAAGCTTGAACGCTTAAATACATTATGCGACCAAGCTGATAATTTTAGTGCAACACAAACAATGGGCGCCAGTGATGTAACTGTTGATATCAGCGACGAAGTTTACTGCCAACAGGTCAAAAGTTTGAAAAAACACATTGTTGATGGTGACATCTTTCAAGTTGTTCCATCGCGCACTTTTTCACTGCCATGTGCAAACTCGCTACATGCTTACAGCCAACTAAAAAAACAAAACCCAAGCCCGTATATGTTTTACATGCGCGATAGTGAATTTGCTTTGTTTGGTGCATCTCCGGAGTCAGCTTTAAAGTTTTGTGCACAGTCACAACAAGTTGAAGTGTATCCAATTGCAGGCACCCGCCCCAGAGGTAAGTTTGCCAATGGTCAAATTAATCCTGATTTAGATAGCCGTATTGAGCTTGAGCTACGTAATGATCAAAAAGAACGTGCTGAACATTTGATGCTGGTCGATTTAGCACGTAACGACGTAGCCCGTATTAGCGTACCCGGTACTCGTCATGCCAAAGAACTATTAAAAGTAGACCGCTATTCTCAAGTCATGCATTTAGTGTCTCGCGTTGTGGGGACTTTAAAACCTGACCTTGATGCCTTGCATGCTTATCAAGCCTGTATGAATATGGGTACACTTGTTGGCGCACCTAAAGTCAGTGCCGCAGAGCTAGTACGTCAAACTGAAGGTAAACGTCGAGGAAGTTACGGTGGCGCGGTAGGTTACCTTACTGGTGATGGGGCAATGGATAGCTGTATTGTTATTCGCTCAGCCTTTGTAAAAAATAACATAGCCTACGTTCAAGCAGGTGCTGGTGTGGTACATGACTCTGACCCGCAATCTGAAGCAAACGAGACTCGCGCTAAAGCACAAGCAGTTATCACAGCGATTCAATCGACGTATCAAGGACACTAAAATGAGCGTAACTAACACTAAACTAACGGATGTAAAAATCTACTTTTTAGATAACTTTGATTCATTTAGTTATAACTTAGTCGACGAACTTTCTATGTTAGGCAGCGATTTAGTGGTATATCGTAACAACATAGATGCACAGGTTATTTTTGAAAAAATGTGCAACGAAACTAAGCCGGTCATTTTAGTGCTATCACCCGGTCCAGGTACGCCTTCAGCCGCAGGCTGTTTAATGGCATTGATTGAACTATGTAAAGGACACTTCCCCATGCTGGGGATTTGTCTTGGCCAACAAGCATTGACACAAAGTTATGGCGGGGTTATTGGCCATGCTGGCGAAACCGTACATGGTAAGTCGTCAATCATTGAACTTGGTGAACACCCTGTTTTTACAGGCATGGGCAAGCGTATGCCTGTGGCACGATATCATTCACTTATGGCAACGCAGGTACCTGATAGTGTAAAAGTAATTGCTAACTATGAAGCAATTCCAATGGCAATCTATCATGCGCAAGATCATGCTTTGGGTTATCAATTTCATCCTGAGTCTATTTTGACGCCAAATGGCGCCGCGCTACTTCAACAAAGTATGCAATTTTTAGCTAACGCAAAGCAGTAGAGGACTTTATGTCAGTAAATCAACAATCAGCCACGCACAACACAAGTGCCCTCATTGATGTGTTACTTACACAAACATCATTAAGCTTTAGCCAAAGCCAACAGTTATTTGATGCGATAATGCAAGGTAAAGTAAATAATATTGCGCTCTCAGCATTATTAGTCGCATTGAAACTCAAAGGTGAAGTAAGTGACGAAATTGCAGGCGCAGCTGCTTCCATGCGTGCTAATGCCGTTCCTTTTAATACAAAATTAGCAATGTTAGCTGACAGTTGCGGCACTGGCGGCGATGGCTCAAACACCATTAATATTAGTACTACCGCAGCCATTGTTGCAGCCGCCTGCGGGATTAATATGGTCAAACACGGTAACCGCAGTGTATCGAGTAACTCAGGCTCCGCCGATTTACTCAAAGCGCTGGGTATTAATATTGATATGACACCAGATCAAGCCGTTGCGTGTTTAGAACAAACTGGGTTTACCTTTTTGTTTGCGCCGCATTACCACAGTGGCGTACGCCATGCGATGGAAGTACGGACAACGTTAAAAACCCGTACTATTTTTAATATTTTAGGGCCTTTAGCAAACCCCGCAGCACCTGAAGTGCAATTGCTCGGTGTATACGACGAAAACTTATGCTTAGCGATGGCGAAAACACTAAAAACCCTCGGTACAAAGCGCGCTATGGTAGTTCATGGTTCCGGCACCGATGAAATCGCCTTGCATGGTAAAACGACCGTTGTAGAGCTTAATAATGGAGAACTTCGCCAGTACACACTCAGCCCTGCTGATTTTGGTCTTGCAAACTATTCACTTGAACAACTCGCCGGTGAAGGTCCAGAATATAACGCCAATGCCAGTCGCGCCATTTTAGCAGGCACAGGGACGGATGCGCATAATGCAGCAATTATCGTCAATGTTGCCGCACTGTTGTATCTCACTGGTAAAGTCGAAAACTTTAAAGCAGGCGCACAACACGTCGTTGAGGTTTTAAAAAGTGGTCGCGCCTTAAACACATTAAACACTATTGTAGAGCAAAGCCATAAAGCCGTAACAAACTCAGAGGTAACCAATGGCTAACGTATTAGACAAAATCGTCGCAGATAAGAAAATAGAGCTGGCTGAGCGTAAAGCAAAGCGCCCCCTTGAGAGCTTTAAAGCACAAGCAGTACCAACAAATCGTGATTTTTATAAAGCCTTAGCAGCACCTGGTACACAGTTTATTTTAGAGTGTAAAAAAGCTTCTCCTTCGAAGGGCCTGATTAGAGAGCCATTTGACTTAGCTGAAATTACAAATGTTTATAAAAACTACGCCACCTGTATTAGTGTATTAACAGATGAAAAATACTTTCAAGGAAGTTTTGATTACCTAGAGTTTGTACGCAGCCAAGTTGAACAGCCACTGATCTGTAAAGACTTCTTTATTGATGAATACCAAGTTTACATGGCTCGAATTTATGGTGGCGATGCAATATTGTTAATGTTATCAGTGCTTGATGATAAACAGTATCAACTATTGGCAAGCGTAGCGCGCAGCTTAAACATGGCTATTTTGACTGAAGTGAGCAATGAAGAAGAAGTAGTGCGTGCATTAGCTCTTGATGCACAGATCATCGGTATTAATAACCGTGATTTACGTGATTTAAGTACTGATTTAGCTACAACCGAAAGACTGCGTACACTTATTCCTAATGACAAAGTCGTGATCTCTGAATCTGGTATCTATACCCATCAAGATGTAAAACGCTTAGCACCTTTGTGTAATGGCTTTTTAATTGGCAGTTCATTGATGGCTGAACGTGATTTAGAACGCGCGTGTCGTCGTGTAATTTTAGGTGAAAACAAAGTCTGTGGTTTAACTCGCAGTGAAGATGCCATTAATGCTTATAAAAGTGGTGCGGTATTTGGTGGATTAATTTTTGCGCCTAAATCACCGCGTTATGTTGACCTTGATTGCGCCTTACAAATAACTCAAAGCGCCCCGCTCGCTTATGTGGGTGTATTTGTAAATGAAAGCATTACAAATGTCGCTGAGCATGCAACAAGCTTAAAGCTATCTGCAGTGCAATTACACGGCCAAGAAGACAATGATTACATAAATACACTGCGCCCTTTACTGCCGCGTGGCTGTCAAATTTGGAAAGCTCAAGCAATTAAAGATAGCTTGCCTGAACCTATTAGTGGCGTTGATCGTCACCTATACGATACCCACAGTGATACACAAGCTGGCGGTACAGGTAAAACATTTGACTGGGCAATTTTAAAAGATGTAAAACAGCCGTTTATGCTCGCAGGTGGTTTAAATGCAGACAATATTCAAGGCGCTTTATACCAAGGTGCTCATGGCCTAGATTTAAACTCTGGGGTTGAGCAAAGCGCAGGCAAAAAATGCCAACAAAAATTAAATGATGCGTTTATCAGCATCCGCAAATATTGAGGTTAATATGAATAATCCAGCTTACTTTGGCGAATTTGGCGGCATGTTTGTCCCAGAATTGCTTGTTCCAGCGCTAAAACAACTAGAAAATGAGTTCAATAAATCACAAACAGATCCAGCTTTTCAAGTTGAACTTGAAAAGTTACTTAATGAATATGCCGGTCGCCCTACACCGCTTACATTAACCCGTAACTTAATTAAAAACCCAAAAGTAAAACTATACTTAAAACGTGAAGACTTACTCCATGGTGGCGCGCATAAAACCAACCAAGTATTAGGTCAAGCATTATTAACAAAGCGCATGGGCAAAAAAGAAGTTATTGCTGAAACGGGTGCCGGACAACACGGGGTAGCCACAGCACTTGCATGCGCACTACTGGGTTTAAAGTGCCGTATTTACATGGGCGCAAAAGACGTTGAACGTCAGCAACCTAATGTATTCAGAATGAAACTAATGGGCGCAGAAGTTATTCCTGTAACCGCAGGCTCTGGCACACTTAAAGATGCTGTAAATGAAGCGCTGCGTGACTGGTCAGCAAATTATAAAGAAGCACACTATTTACTGGGCACAGCCGCAGGCCCTCACCCATTCCCAACCATTGTCCGTGAGTTTCAAAAGGTAATTGGTGAAGAAGCAAAAGAACAAATATTAAAAGCAGAAGGTCGTTTGCCTGATGCTGTACTAGCCTGTGTTGGTGGTGGCTCTAACGCCATTGGTATGTTTACTGACTTTATTGACGAACCTAGTGTTAAATTAATCGGGGTCGAGCCTGCGGGTAAAGGCCTTGATACTCACGAACATGGCGCAACAATTTGCAAAGGCACCAAAGGTATTTTACACGGTACATATACTTATATTATGCAAAACGATGATGGCCAGATAGAGGAATCATACTCTGTTTCAGCAGGTCTTGATTACCCTGCAGTGGGCCCACAACATGCATTTTTACATGAAACTGGCCGGGCTCAGTATGTGGGTATTACAGATACAGAAGCACTTGAAGCATTTCAGCTACTGGCTAAAAATGAAGGGATTATTCCTGCGCTAGAATCAAGCCATGCGCTTGCTTACGCACTCAAGTATGCGGAGCAGCTAACTGAGGAGTCCATTTTAGTGGTCAATTTAAGTGGCCGTGGTGATAAAGACTTAGCACATGTTATGGATGTACTTTCAAAAGGAGAAAACGCATGAGCCAAACTGACCAAAAAACCGACCGCTACGGCAAAATGTTTGCAGCATTAAGCGAGCAAAATCAAGGCTCATTTGTCCCATTTGTGACTATAGGTGACCCAAATAAAGAGCTTAGTGTTGAAATAATTAAAAGTTTAATTGATGGTGGCGCAGATGCGCTTGAATTAGGGATCCCATTTTCAGACCCTATTGCTGATGGCCCGGTTATTCAAGCGGCAAACATTCGCGCCCTTGATGTACACATTAACACGCAAGATTGTTTTGATATCATTAAGCAAGTGCGCCAATACAATGCAGATATTCCAATTGGCTTACTGTTATATTCAAACTTGGTGTTTAAACGGGGCCTAGAAGCTTTTTATAAAGATGCCAAAGCGGTCGGTGTTGATTCAATTTTAGTGGCTGACGTACCACTTCACGAATCTAAAATGTTTCGACAAGCTGCAATGAGTAATAACATTGACCCAATTTTTATCGCCACACCAAATGCGCCTGATGACACACTACGTCAATGTGCATCTTATGGCCGCGGTTATACCTATTTGCTTTCACGTGCTGGTGTGACAGGTACTGAGACCAAAGCACAAATGCCAGCGAACTCTATTGTTACTAAACTAAAAGAGTATCACAGTGCACCAGCATTACTCGGTTTTGGTATTTCAACGCCGGAAGATGTAAAGGCAGCCTTGGCTGCTGGCGCTGCTGGCGCTATTTCAGGCTCTGCGGTGGTTAAAATTATTGAAACAAACCTTGATAACCCGCAAGCTATGTTAAGTGGTTTAAAAGAGTTTGTAGCTACGATGAAAGCGGCTACAGTACGTTAAAACACCATTCATTAAAAAAGGGCCTGAATAGGCCCTTTTTATTTAACAATGCCTCAAAGGTTATCTTTTAGCGCTTTGGCGGGCTTAAAAACCGGCTTGTTAGCGCCTTCAATTTCAATCACTGCGCCCGTTTGCGGATTACGCCCTGCTCTTGCCGGATAATAACTTAACGCAAACGTACCTAAACCATTAACTTGCACTTGATCGCCTTCTGATAATGACTTAGTTATAGCCGCTAACATACTCTCTAAAGCTGCTTTAGAGTCTTTTTTAGTTAATTCACTGTGTGCTGACATGGCACTGATAAGTTCTGCTTTATTCATAAAATGCTCCTAAAGACGCCGCTAAACCTAACTAGGTTCACGGATTTTGGTAATGGTCGAATACAAAGCCAAGCAGGCTAAGGGTTAGTTACCCCTAAGTCAACCTTGTAAAGAACACAATAAGTTGATACAACCACTGCAATTATTTTGGTGTTATACAAGTTTTATCAAATTGGTATTAAAATTACGGGCATTCTATGCATGCAATAATTGAATTCATTCCGCTTATTTTATTTTTTGTGGTCTTTAAATTGACTGATATCTACTGGGCAACAGCCCTATTAATGGCTGCCACATTGATTCAGGTGACTTACTCTTATTTTAAAACAGGTAATGTCCCTGTACGCCAATGGCTATTTTTTGCCATTGCCATCATTTTGGGCACGCTGACACTGGTTTTTCATGATGAACAGTTTGTTAAATTTAAAGCGACCATTATTTATGCGGTAATTTCTTTAAGCTTACTCATCAGCCGCTACTTTTTTGGCAAAAACTTAGTCAAGAAAGCACTGAGTTCAGTTTTGCAAACAGCATTTGAATCAGAGCAAGAGGTTGCCGTACCAGAGTCTCTCTGGGATAAACTCAACATGTTATGGATGGCCATTACTGCCGGAATATCAGCATTAAACATTTACATTGCCTATAACTTCTCACTCGATTTTTGGGTTAACTTCAAAGTATTTGGTTTAATGGGGATTACTTTTATCAGTATTTTTACCACTATGATCATATTGTATAAATACTTACCTGATGAAGATGACGAAGTCGATAGTAAACACCTTTAACGTCATAAATCTGTCGTCTTTACTTGTTAGCCTAGGATACAAAATCACGCTGAGACGACCTTGAACGCCAATCAATACCGCTGGTTTGAATTTACACTTATATTTATTTGCTTGCCTTTAATTGGGTTTTATCTGCGTGCTTATTTAGCAAACTGGCTGATCCCCGCACTTATTATATTAATGAGTGTATGCGGCATGCTCTTACTTGGTGATCCTCACTTTAAACGCTTTAGGATTACCAGCCTTGGCCAATTTTCGGCTGTTAAACGTCGGTTGTTTAGTTTCTTTTTTATAGGTGCTCTATTTTCTGGCGTATTCTACGGAATAATTAATCAAGGAAATTGGTTTGTTATGCCACGAAACTCACTTCAAGACTGGTTAATGTTACTCATTCTTTATCCTGTTTTGTCTGTGATGCCACAAGAATTAATATTTAGAACCTACTTTTTTCATCGATATAAGCGCATTATGCCAAACAAAACGGTGCGAATTCTCGTCAGTGCCACGGTATTTGCATTAGCGCATATTGTTTATGCTAATTGGGTGGCTGTAATACTCGCATTTATTGGCGGTTTATTATTTGCGTTCACCTATGCACAAAGCCGTTCGACGTTTGTGTGTGTAATTGAGCATAGCTTGTGGGGCTTGTGGATGTTTACATTGGGGATAGGACAATATTTAGATTCTGCAATAGTGCCTTAAACAAAAGCCGCGCTAAATAGCGCGGCTTTTGAATCAAAAACTACCTAACTTAAAAACCAAATATACTCACTGCAAAAAATTTCGTCGCAACAGTATTTACCAATATTACTGTTAATATCACAGGAATAAACGTAGAAAGAGAAAAGTTTACGTACTTTTCAGTAAAGCTACCCGCATAACTAGGGCAACCTTGGCTTAACTCTTCACTTAAGCGAACTTTCTTCCAGCGGTACATAACAAATAAACATACCATCAAACCATTAAGCGGTAAAATTGTGTCGTAAAACACATCATACACAATATCAAATAAGCTTTTTGAACCACCGCCATAGTTGGTAAATGATGTTAATCCTTCAACCATACCAAATGACATTGTGCACAATACTGTCAGTACACCAATACTACCCGTTAAGATAAGCAACGCCATTTTACGGCTGATACCTTTACGATCACATAATGTTGCCGTTGGTACTTCAACGATTGATACTAATGATGTTATCGCCGCAAAAAATACTAATAAGAAAAAGATAAACGCAACAATTGATGCGCCTACATAACCAATATCAGTTTGTAGTGCTAACAATATTTTTGGTAGAAATTCAAAAATCATTGATACAGAAGAATCTGAAAGCTTAGTTGGGTCTGTCTCTGGATTAAAACTAAAGATTGCTGGTAACACCATTAAGCCGGCAATAAATGCAACTAACGAATCTGTTACCGCAACCATTTTAGCACTGCCTACAATGTCGTCTTTTTTAGAAATATACGATGCATAGGTCATTAAAATACCCATACCTAAAGACAATGAAAAGAATGCTTGTGCTAATGCACCATTGAGTACGCTCGCGTTCATTTTAGTAAAGTCAGGGATAATATAGTATTTAACACCTGCCATAGCATTATCAAGGGTCAGTACATAAACAACCAACGCGATTAATAATACAAACAACGCTGGCATTAAAAATTTCGCTGCCTTTTCAATCCCTTGCTTAACACCACCGACAAGAATCAAGTTAACAATTAGCGCCACAACCGCCATATAACCGAACACGCTTGAGCTATTTATAAATACCCCAAAACTTTTAGGGTCAGCCAACATATCTAAATTACCGAGTGCTACTTGACTTAAATAACCAAATATCCACACGGTGATAACCATATAAAAAACAGCAATCATAAAGGGGGTTAATACAGCTAAAAAGCCTGCAAACGTCCACTTTTTATCATTACCAGAGAGCAACTTATATGCATTTAATGGATCTTTTTGTGCTTGGCGGCCCATTGCCATCTCAGCCATCATTACGGGTAAACAAATAAAAACGACAAACAGTGCATAAATAAGTAAGAATGCACCACCACCATTTTTTGTTGCCGAGACAGGAAACCCAACTAAGTTACCTATACCAACTGCAGAGCCTGCCGCTGCTAATATAAAACCTAGGCGAGAGCTAAAGTGCTCACGATTATCGCTCATTTAAAAACCTTATTATTATTTTTTAACATCCCAGCGACTCTAACAGTGTTGTGCTGGGCTTTTCAAGCATATTCAGTTTAAAAGTATAATGTGGCTGTAAACCACACAGTCAACAAATCAAAGGTTAAGTAATCGCAATTTATTCGCCTAACAGATCTGCTGTGCTAATATCGAAACAATTTCAATAATATTAAAATGTAGAGAACACACTATGCTGTATATGATTTACTCAACTGATGTTGACAAGAGCTTAGCGTTTAGAAAGGCAGCCCGACCAGCCCATTTAGCACGTTTACAAGAGCTAAATGAACAAGGCAGATTACTCACTGCAGGCCCTCTTCCTGCAGTTGATAATGATGACCCAGGTGAAGCTGGTTTTACAGGCTCTTTAGTTATTGCTGAATTTAACTCGTTAGAAGCTGCACGTGAATGGGCTGCTGCCGACCCTTATGTCAGTGGTGGGGTATATGACAATTCTGTTGTTAAACCCTTTAAAAAAGTATTCCCAGCTTAAACCTTAAAATTATACCCAAACCAACTCAAGATGCAGAATTCAGCGCTTCACAGAGTTGGTTTAAAAGCGAATTATACGGCGTTATTGATTTGAACAATAGAACCACTATTATACCAATCAGCGTAGATATGGGGTCTATTTAATGACAAGAACACTGCGCTATAACGGGCGTGCCTAAATCGCTTTTAATTCCAACTGAAACGCGCATATTGAAGTGGCTTGGGTATATCCCTAGTCTCATAATTGCAATTTGAGCTGCACAGTTCAGTGTTTGTTCACGAGTTGTTAATTAAACTCATCCAGCTTAAATCATGTTTTTCATGATTTTTACTTGAGTTTTAGCTAGTTGGTTCATTAAACTAACAAGGTCTGGTTTAGGAGTTGCCCATCATGCGTATGTTATTAGCCCTTGGCGTCGTCATTTTTACACTATTTTCGTTCTCTTTTTCGAATAATAGTTATGCTGACTCTCAGGTAAATAAAACACCCATCACAAAAAAACAAGCGGTTGAGCTTGCTAAAAAAATAGAAGATGGTAAAACTCTCAAAATTACCGTACAAAATGACGTTTATACCGTAAGAATATTAAAAGCTGACGGCCATGTTGTCGACATTCACGTAAATAAAAAAACCGGCGAAGCGAAAAAGGATTAAAAAATGCGAATTTTAGTAATTGAAGATGATTTACACCTAGCAGATAATCTACGCAATGCATTAGAAAAAGAACGCTATAGTGTTGATCTATGTCATGACGGCGAAGCTGGTTTATTCCATATCACTGAATACCCTCTTGATATGGCGGTCGTTGATTTAGGTTTACCAAAAATAGATGGTATTGAACTTATCAATAAAGCGCGAGCGCAAGGGATTACCATTCCTATACTTATATTAACTGCACGCGATCGTTGGCAAGATAAAGTAGAAGGCCTTGATGCGGGCGCTGATGACTATCTAACAAAACCATTTCATGTTGAAGAATTGATTGCACGTTGTAATGCCCTCATTCGACGCAGTGCAGGTAAAGCAAATCCAGAAATGACTGCTGGACCAATTAAAATTCATACGCGCTCACAACAAGTATGGGTTGATGACAGAGAATTAAGCCTGACGGCCTATGAATACAAAGTTCTTGAGTATTTAATGGTTAACCCGCAAAAAGTAATCTCTAAATCTGAATTAACCGAGCATATTTATGATCAAGATTTTGATTTAGATTCAAACGTCATTGAAGTGTTCGTACTGCGCTTACGTAAAAAGCTCGACCCTGATGGCACACTAAACCCGGTAGAAACCCTACGTGGACGTGGTTACAGGCTCAAAAGCCAGTGGTAGCGTCGCAAATATCGCTTAAAATAAGGCAAGGATTTATCCTTGTCTTTGTTTTATTGGTCGCCTTACCTATTTTATTTTTCTCTATTGGTAAGGCATACTACGCGTCATTAATCGAAGCCACCGAAAAAACCCTCGAAGCCCATTTATACTCATTAATTTCAGAGGTTGATTTTACGGAACGCGGCATTATTATGCCCAGTACCATTTTAGCCCCAGAACTGAACCGTTTAAATTCTGATACGTATGCAATGATCTATCGCGATGAACAGCCCGTTTGGCATTCTGAGTCTGCGGTTAATGTAAATTTTGCCCCACAAAGTATCGAAGCACGTGCTGGCTCTGCTGATTTTCGCCGTATTGAGTACAAAGGGACTGCTTATTGGCAATTAAGTCTAACGGTCATTTTAGGTAATATTGATCAATCGGAACAAGCGCGCTTTATATTATTAAAGCGTAATGATGCCCTACTGCGTTTAATGGACGGTTTTAAACAAACACTCGTCAATTGGATGTATGTAATGGGTGTTGCAATAGCAGCATTAATGGCTATTGGGTTTGTTTGGAGCGCACGTCCGCTACAGCGTCTTGATAAAGAGATAAAAGCCATTGAATCGGGTGATATTCAAGAAATAAAAGGCCTATATCCCATAGAGCTGCAAACAATAAAAGCTGATTTAAATCTACTACTGCAGACCCAACAACGTCAAAAAGAGCGTTATCGAGCTTCTTTAAGTGACTTAGCACACGCGCTTAAAACGCCTTTGGCCGTGTTAAAATCAAGCCCACTGGCCAATGACGCTGATGCTCAAGAACAACTTGATCGTATCAACGTAATGATCGAACATCAATTAAAGCGAGCTGCAACTGGTGCAGCTGATACATGGAAAAAACAAACCATGATCAAGCCTGTTATTGATTCAATACTCAGTGCTATGAGCAAAGTTTACCGAGACAAAGATATTATTTTTACTTGCGATGTCACTGACAAGCAGTACTTTTTAGGTGATAAAACCGATTTGCTTGAACTATTAGGTAATTTAATTGATAACGCATGTAAAGCGTGTCGTTCACAAGTGGCTATCCATGTAATACAAGATAAAAACCTCAGCGTTGCTATAAGTGATGATGGCCCTGGCGTACCTATTGATAAACGTGAGTCTTTACTCACTCGCGGAACTCGCTTAGATACATATGAAAATGGCCATGGTGTAGGAATGGCAATTGTGTCAGATTTAGTAAAATCGTATAACGGGACACTTACCATTTTAGATTCTCACACCTTAAATGGTGCTAACTTTATATTAGAGTTTAATTATAATGATAAAAAATAATAGCTTAACTTTACTATGTGCATTAATACTGCTCTTTACTGAAAATGCTTTAAGTATGGATGACTGTATCTTAGATGATAAAGCGACTACCAATGAAGCTAAAAAGTATATTCAATGTTTAGATAGAAACATTGCTAACTTAAAGAGAACACAAAAAACGTGGATCAATAAGCTCAACTTAGATTTAGAAAAAATTCAAGAGGATACGGGGAACACGCAACTTTTACCTATATTTACTCGTAGTTTAACTTCCCACACTCGCTTTTTAGAAGACAGCTGCCGTTGGCGCTATCTGCAAAAGATGCCCAACGCCACCCAAGCGGCAATAGTATATAAACGCTGTGAGATTTTACTATTAGAGCAATACATAGCCACTTTAAAACAACCTTTATAGGTAGCGTAATGCGCACCTAAGTAACCAACACAGGTAACGTGTTGGTTACAATTTTAGTCAAAGCTATTCTTTTGACCCTTCTAGTTCTTCACCATTTCCTAATAAAGTTGCTAGCCATCGGCCTTCTTCACTGGTCTCGAGTGCGATTTTCACTATCATTGTTAATGGTACAGACAGTAACATGCCAACCGTACCTAATAGCCAGCCCCAAAAAATCAATGACAAAAATACGACCAATGTAGATAAACCAAGCCCCTTACCCATGTATTTTGGCTCAACAATATTACCCATAACTGTATTAATTGTTAAGTAACCCGCCCCAACAAAACCAGCGATTAAAGGGCCTTGGGTTATTAATGCAAGGAGAACCGCAGGAATAGCAGCAATAATAGAACCGATATTAGGGATATAATTAAACATGAAGGCGATTACCCCCCACAACACAAAGTAGTCAACGTTCAAAGTCCACAATAATAATGCTGCCAGTAAACCCGTACCAAGACTCACCACCGTTTTAATCGCTAAATATGAGTTAATTGAATTTAAGAAGCGGTCTATCTGCTTCATCTTCATATCAGGATCATCTAACGCCATATGAATTTTATGGCTTAACATTGGCCCTTCAAATAACATAAATACTACGGTCAAAATAATTAAGAACAGGTTTGCCATCACTCCACCAAGCCCAGTTAACATACCTGTGGCAACATCAATCATTTTTCCGGGATCAAACATCGATATGAGCTGTTCTTTATTAATTAATATGTTATAGCTCGCAGCGACATCCACCAGCCAAATAAACTCTTCTTTAAGTTGTGCTTTATATTGTGGTAAATCTTGTGAAAAATCAGTGAGTGATTGACCAACTAGGCCACCAAGACTTACACCGACACCCACTACCATTAGCATGACAAGCATAATGGCAATACCTTTAGGTATTTTATAGCGACCAAAAAAACTTAATAAAGGATTACAAATAATGGCAATAAATCCAGCTAATACAAACGGGATAACAATAACACTTGCTGCTTTTATACCTGCTAAACCAATTACTAATGCCGCGAAAATAACTAAACTTTTGTTTACTCCAGTTAATCCAGCCAAACTATAATCCTTGAAAATAAAAACTGCGGTTAGTGTATGTGAAAAGTTAATCAAATGAAATATTTGCAAAGTGATCAAAGCCGTCTATCTTTCGTATAACATTAATATTGCTACTAAAAAGAAACCTCTTATGCACATATTGATCACTGGCGCGACTGGCTTAATCGGCGGCTATTTATGCTCCGCATTGAACAAGGACCATAAGCTAACAGTACTTACTCGCAATATAAGTAAAGCAACGCAACAACTTGGACCAAACATTCATTACATTGATGCCCTCACTAGCGTTGATTTTAACGACCTAGATTGTGTTATTAACTTGGCGGGTGAACCCATTGTAAATAAACGTTGGAGTGATAAACAAAAGTGTATTCTGCGTAATAGTCGTATTACACTGACCCAACAAATTAGTAATGCGATAAAGCAATGCCATACACCACCGCATACGTTTATATCAGGCAGTGCTATAGGGTTTTATGGCAGGCAATCCAGCACCCACATTGACGAGCAGTTTGTTGATGTAACACCTGAATTTAGCCACCACCTATGCAATGATTGGGAACAAGCAGCACTGAGTGCTCAGTCAACTGATACCCGCGTATGCTTACTACGTACCGGTATCGTCTTAGCAAATAATAACGGTGCTTTAGCAAAAATGCTGCCCCCCTTTAAACTGGGTTTAGGTGGACCTATTGGCAGTGGTCGCCAAGGTATGTCATGGATACATATTGAGGATATGATTAATCTAATTATCCACATGCTCACGCATTCACAACTCAGTGGTGCAATTAATATGACCGCACCAGCGCCAGTATCAAATGCCGAGTTTAGTCAACATTTAGGGAAAGCATTGAACCGCCCCGCTAAAATTCCAATGCCTGCATGGATACTAAAATTAGCAATGGGTGAAATGGCTGATTTATTACTTTACGGTCAATATGTACAACCGAAAAAAGCACTTAATAGCCACTATAATTTTAGTTACCCTACATTGGACCTAGCATTAGAAAACCTATTGGGATGATAATAAATAACCATAAGATGAGGAATCAAAAAACAATAATTTAATACTACCTTGCTATTTAAACGCTAATAAATAATACTTGCATCACAATTGTAATTATTGACTTAAATCGGTCAATCGAGCTGAGCAAATTATTAATGCTTCATTTACCTACTGTAATTAGCATATCGCTGCTGTTGAATATACTCATCGGCGGCTTTTTTATTACCGTTTATAATTATAAAAAACAACGGTGTTACTTATATTTAGGGGCTTCTTGTGCTGTGTTTGTTGTTGCACAAATTTTTGCTTGTTTACGTATTGTTTTAGACAATACATTTATTACCCACTACCTTGCTGATTTGTGTATAATAATTAGCCCTGTATTGGCGATTATTGGTTTACAAAAAGTGACTCATACTCATAGCCGTACTAGCCGTCATTTTTTAACCTTAATTTTTGTAAGTGCTATTATATTACTCCCTATTTACGCGGTTACCGCTGGGCAAATGGTCACTAGCATTATTATTGCAACGCTCTTTATGTACGCAGCTTATTTAGTACATAAAATGAAATGCGCCGCTCCTATACAGCAAAAAATACTCTCAGCGTGTTTTATTAGCCACAGTATTATTATGTACATACAAAGCATGATGCTAGCAGCCCCGCATATAACAAATACAGTGCTTGATTTTCATCAACCTCTACAAACTATTTTGATCAACCACATTATTTTGGCAACTGCTACAGCCCTAGTATTACCATTTTTATTATTTGTAAATATTGAAGAAAAACTTCAACGCCTTGTCAATCACGACACGTTAACGTGCTTGTTAAATCGTCGTGGTTTTTTTATGCAAGGACAAGCACTGCTAAAACAAGGTGTTGCACATCAACAATCTTTTGCTGTTGTTATGATCGATATAGATCATTTTAAAAGAGTGAATGATAGATATGGTCACAGCACGGGTGATACCGCAATAAAATGGATTGCTCAACATATTATGGCACAGCTGAATGACCACGATATTGCTGCGCGTATTGGTGGTGAAGAGTTTGCCTTATTGCTCCCAGATCAATCGTTATATCAAGCTAAAGAAACTGCACAGCGCTTGTGTGATGCCATAAGGGAACATAGCTTACACTTTAAAGGTAACTCTATTGATTTATCAGTAAGTGTAGGGATCAGTAGCAGTTATGATGCGAATGCATCTATTAAGACACTGTTAGATCAAGCTGACAAGCGTTTATATATTGCAAAAGCTAAAGGCAGAGATCAAGTTGTTATTTGCGACCATCAAGCAGGCCAAATGGTAAACAACACAATGTAAATGCAGCTTTCTTGATTCACTTTTAGAGACTGGATTTACATGCTTAATCAGGCTCCAAAATTAGCATTTCCTATCGCTTTATAGATTATACTAATCTGCGTAGATATGGGGTCTATTTAATGACAAGAAAATTGCGCTATAACTAGGGCGTGTTGACCTTTGTGGATTGAAATTTGTTCAATCTAGGAGCGATTTAATCGCGGCGCGAGGTTTGTAACCTAGCGGGCTCGATAACTGCTCCTGCGTTATTCTACTAGCTCACATCCATGTGAGAATAAGTAAAAACCGAGCAAAGCTTCCGCGTCCTGCTCACGCCCCTTACCTACATCCGTGTAGGTAACAAAGAGTTAATCGCCCCTAGGAAGAACCCTTTGGGCAGCGCATGTTTGGCATTTATCCTGCGTTATCGCCTATTTATGGGGAACAACCACACAGTATAGGCGCTGCCTTGCCTAAATACCAAATAGACTGCTGCAAAATCAATCACGAAAGGTCAACACGCCCTAGGCAAAAATCTTTATATCTAGTTGTTCTAAATAAAAATTTCAACAACGTTATAGCGTGATTTAGTTCGTTAAATTGTTCAAATATTTATGCCGATTGGTATTACCCCAGACAATATGCGTAATCCCTTGCTTTTTGAATATATCAGTAGCTTCAAGACTCAAACTCAATGGCACATCATCCGCTACAAATAACCACACTCGATCAGTCGGGAGCTCAGAGAGCATCTCAAAAATCAGTTGGTTTATAGCTTCTTTTTCACTGAGATTGTATGTTGTTTTATCATGTGAAAATCGCAACGATCCACTGCGATTCAATGAGACTCTAATGGCTGGGTTGTGCGCGCACCAGTTGCGATAACTACCACAATTATCAAGCATTGTGCCTTTAATTACCTCAACTGCGGTCTCTTTTTGAAAAGAAAACAACATAACAAAAAAAATTAACAATACAAAACCTAAATCCATGTAAGGCTGGGTATTTAAAACGCCTGTAGTTAATCCATTTTTTCGTTTTTTTCTCATACTGTATACTCCTGCCTAATACAGCCATTCATTTATTGGTAACTTTATAGTTTTATTATTTATAAACAATGCGCTAATGGTAACTTTTGTATCCCTGCTGTAACTAACTCACTGAGTATTTTTATAAACGGCTCTATAATTCTTTGCGCGACACTTCGGCTTAACCACCAGTGTGAATAACATTTTTAACGAATAACACATGTTTGTGCAAACTTTGAAATACTGTGCGCGGTATCTGACATGCTTTTTACACAGTCTTTTTTATTACTTTTTATATCTATTGCCATTAATGTTTACAGTAAACTTTACATCTGCACTGTTTAGTCACACACTAAATCATCACTAATAAGTTTCTAAAATCAGAATGAAATCATTTATTACACTTTGCACTATTACGCTTATGTTACTTTTAAACGGTTGTGGTAGTGAAGATTCACCAAAAGGTGAAAACAATACACCAGGCAATAGCGCCGCATTATTCTTTGATGTGTTATATAACGAAAAAGATCTTACTAAAGCCAGTAGTATGGCTACGCCAAAAATGGCTAGGATCATGAAGTCCTATGGCACCGCTAAACAATTTGCACGAAACTTAATTAACATGCAATTTGATGAAGTGACGATTGAAGTTGATATGACCAATATGAGCTTGAGAGAGCAATATGGTGACAAAGCAAATATTAACCTCATTTTTACCGGCTATCTTAATGGGAATAAAGTCGATGATATGCGCAGTGTAAAAATGGTACGTAAAAAAGGCAACTGGTACGTTGATAAAATAAATGCAGACCCTTTCGCACGCTAAATCTAAACATAATTGCAAGCCTTGTTTATAACAAGGCACGTACTTTAACTGACTTTGCAGCCTCTAACAAATATCAGGTTACCGAGGTTTGGAATCGAGCGGGCTAAGTAAACCCGCGTCCTACTCACGCCCCTAGAAAGAACCCTTTGGACAGCGCGCCTGTTTGACATTTATACTGCATTATCGCCTATTTATGAGAAACACCACACACCATAGGCGCTGCCTTGCCTAAATACCAAATAGACTGCTGCAAAATCAATCAGTAAAGGTCAACACACCCTAGCTATATTCAGCCTTTGATGATTGCCCACACCCCTAGTTCAAAATCCTTTTACATGTATAGCCACACCACCCCATTCGCTAAGTGATTAAAACGCCTAAATATTGAAGCAATATGTTGTGTTTATAAAGTATAAGTAAATGCAATTTTCTCGCATTAAGATACAATGGCGCCACAATCAAAGTTATTAAATATTAGCCCCTAAGCGCTACTTTGTAGACTACGCGAAAAAGAGAACTTAAGATGATCCGAACGGTACACCTCACTCTACCAGCCTTATTATGTAGTATATCAACGTTGTCATTCGCAGCAGACGAGACCGATACAAAAAGTATAGAAAAAATCACTATTGAAGCGTCACCAACAGCGAACAAAGAACCTGTCGGTACCTTCGACTCTCCAGTTTCTAACTTAGAATACGACCCTCGGGTTGATTTACAATCACGCAATATGGCTGAAGCGCAAGCAGATGTGACTATTCGCGGCGGTATTTTTGAAAACACTGGTTTTAGAGTCGGCAGCGCCACTTTATTTGATCCACAGTCAGGCCATTACTTTGCTGAAATTCCTATTGCGCCACAGATGTTAACGAGCCCTAAAGTCATAACAGGGGTAGATAACGCACTTTATGGTGTCAATAGTTCAGTCGGAACGGTCTCTTTTGGTTGGAAGCCAATTAACACAGGAGGTAGTGTATCGCTTGGTGCTGGTAATAATGATTTTAATCGACAAAGCTTACATGGCGCTGTTAGCCTACCGCTAGAGGGAGTTAATGAGTGGCGTGTGGGAGTTGAAGGTGAGTTTTCTCACTCTCAAAGCGATGGCTCAATTGATAATGGCGATCATGACTTTAGCCGCGCATCAACACGTGTACAATTAACCGGCCCTCAATCACAAACCGACCTGTTCTTTGGCTATCAAGAAAAGTTTTTTGGCTGGCCAAATATGTATACGCCATTTAATGTAAATGAAACCGAAGATCTTGAAACCCGCTTAGTGATGCTAAACCATCAGCAAGAATACGCAGCCGACAGTGAGTTTGAAATATCTGCATATTATCGTAAACATAACGACCATTATGTTTTTTCACGTGAAAACCCATCTATGTTTGAGGCGTTTCATGAGAGCGAAGTAAAATCACTGGCGCTCTCAGGTCGTCATGCTCGCAATGATTCATTCGCGCTCAATTACTCTGCGCAGTATATTGAAGATTCGATTGAATCAACGACTTTAGAAAATAACTTTACGTCGCGCAGTTACTATAAGGTCAGTATTTTACCTGAATATAAAGTAACACTTGAAACTAATCAAAGCATTACTATGCGCCTTGGTGCCACTTTTGACGATACAAATAGAGACGATTCTGACATTTCACTCATTGGTGATGTTACTTGGAATACAGTAACCCAAGATGGTACTGAACGAGCACTTTATTTATCGTACGCACAAGCAAGCCAAGTGGCTGGTTATACTGCCATTGGCGGTAGTGACTCTGGAGGCTTATTTAGAAGTAACTATTCGCTTGAACGTGAAGTAACTAAAAACCTAGAACTAGGCTTACTTTTTGAGCAGCAAAATTGGGTGTTTAACTCTGCCCTCTTTTATCGCCAAGATGAAAATTTAACCGATTGGACCTACAGTTTAAATTCAACATCAGCCCGCTTTGCAAACCCGGTTGATATTGATACATCTGGCGTTGAATTTTTTGCCACTAAACATTTTGATACCGCAGAAGTTATTGCAAGCTACACCTTCTTAAATAAATCAGAAGATTATGGCGTTGCAGACATAGATGCCAGTTTTTACGCATTAAACTACCCTGATCACAGGCTAACCCTTGGCGCGATTTGGACCCCAAGCGATTTACTTGAGTTTCGCATTGATAATGAATGGCGTAAACAACACGAAAACACGCTTAGAAATGGTGATGATGACGCGTTATTTACGCACCTAACCTTAAAAATAACGCCACATCAATTTGAAAACTTTTTTATTACGCTTGCAGCGGATAACGTGTGGGGCGAATCATTTGAAGAGATCCCAGGCACCCCAGGACGTGGTGAACAATATACACTCAGTGCAACCTACAGCTGGTAACAGCATATAAAGCCTTCGCAAAGGAGGCTTTAGTTCCTATACCCAAACCATCTCAAGATGCTGTTTCAGTAGGAATTTAAAGCGATTTAGGCAAGGTATTGATTGCAAGCAATAGTGATTTTATTATTAAAATCAATCCCTTATAAAATTAGCGCAGTATAAATCGCTTTAAAACCAACCCGTTGGGCGTTTCACAGGGACTTACTCTCATCGTTGTTACTTCTTAAAAAGGATGGCCATTGTTGCAAAGTAACGCCTTGATATTAAGCTCCTGTGAAACGCTGAATTCTGCATCTTGAGGTGGCTTGGGTATATAACCTAAGCAAAAACGCCCTATAAACATTCTTCAAACCAATGACGCGTAAAAAATGTGTGTATAAATTTTACGTTAGGTCAGCTCTTCTAGCTCTGTGATCAACGCTAAAGCATGTGCGTTACTGGTACCGCAAACATCCAAAGTAGCACTAAAATCACTGCACACTTTAGGGCGACTTTCATCGCCAAATAGTTTGCATAAATTGCCTTCATCCAGCTGAATACAACGTTCTCCGGCCTTTTTACCATTAGGCATGCCGGGAATTGGCGAGCTGATACTTGGCGCAATACAGCACGCACCACACCCTAAACGACACGTCATTGTTAATGTATTCATACTTGCCCTTTTTGTACCTTACTTATCTACTTTGTTAACTGTGTAATGACTTGTTACATCTTCATACGGTTTTAAAATATTTTATTCTCTATAATTACTCTGTCACCTAATTATGAGGAAAGCCCTGTGGCTACTAAAAAACAAATTATTCTACCTATCGCGGTACTGGTTGGCGGGATTGCACTTGCTGCAGGCTTCTCTTCAATGAAGAAACCACCAGAAGAAAAACCAGCAGTTGATACTCGCCCGTTAGTATCAACAACGGCTGTCCACCTTGACCCAATAAACTTGGATGTAAAATCCTATGGTGTAGTAAAAGCAAAAGATCACACCATGCTAGTTGCCCAAGTAAGTGGGCAAGTTGTATTTGTCTCTGAGCAATTTGTTCAAGGCGGATTCGTCAAACAGGGCGATATTCTAGCACGAATTGATCCAAATGATTATGAAGCTGCATTGATTGAAGCACAGGCTGGCATGGCACAAGCAAGCGCTGATTTAGAAATTGAACGTGCTCAAGCACATGTAGCACAAGCTGAGTGGGATCGCATCAAAGATAATTCAAGCCAAGTAATTCCATCGCAGTTGTATTTACGTAAGCCACAACTAGCAGAAAAACTAGCCCGCTATCGTGCGGCGCAAGCCTCTGAAAAACGAGCTAAACGTAATTTAGAGCGTACATATATCAAAGCCCCTTATGATGCAATTATTGCAGCGCGTGATATTAGTTTAGGCAGCGTGGTCAATCCAGGTAATAAATTTGGTGAATTAAGCTCAACTTCCATTGCAGAAATACGCCTTCCAGTTGCAGACAAAGAACTGCAATATTTGATTAATGGTGGTATTGGCGCCACAGTCACTCTTAGTGCTGATTTTGCAGGGAAACCAACGCAATGGCAGGCAAAAGTAGTTCGCAGTGAAGGCGTGATTGATCAAAAAAGCCGCATGAGCTATTTAGTCGCACAAATTGCAACCCCATATGCTAGTGAGCAACCTTTGCGTTTTGGCTCTTACATTAATGCGACTATTTCAGGGCGTGAATTAAACAATGCGATTGTTGTACCGCACCATTTAGTAAAGGACGGCAAAATTGTCGTACTCAACGATGATTTAACATTATCATTCAAAACAATTGATATAGTTAGAGAATACAACGGCATGGTGATAGCATCACAAGGCCTAACGGAAGGTCAACAACTAATAACCTCTGCGCTTGAGTACCCAAGTGAAGGTATGCTGGTAAAAATTAATGATGCTGACAAGCCTCTTGGTGCAACCCAACTTGCATTGAAAGAGGAATAAAAAATGACCATTCATAGCGAAAAGGGCTTAATTGCTTGGTTTGCTCGCAACCCTGTTGCGGCCAACCTCTTAATGATTTTTATTCTCGTGGGCGGCATTTTAACGGCGTTTTCTATTCGTAAACAAATGTTTCCGCAGTTTGAAAATAACTGGATCAGCGTGCAAGCGGTGTATCCTGGTGCAGCGCCACAAGAAGTAGAAGAAGGCATTACCATCAAGGTCGAAGAAGCACTTGAAGGCCTTGAAGGTATAAAACGTAAAATCACCTACTCAAACCGCAGTTTTTCTCAAGCATGGATTGAAGTCGCAGAAAAATACGACACCCAAGAAGTACTAGATGAAATAAAGATGCAAGTTGACTCAATCAACACTTTTCCAGCTGAAATGGAACGCCCTGTTGTTCGTCACGATAAGTTTGAGCAAGAAGTAATGATACTCGCTCTGTATGGCGATATGTCGAACCATCAGCTCAAAGAGCTGGGCAATAATATTAAAGATGAACTCCAAGCCCTGCCATTAATAAACCTCGTTGAATTTAACAGTGGCTTAGACTATGAAATAGGCATTGAAGTCAGTCCAGATAAACTACGTGAATATGGCCTAACCTTTAGGGATATTTCAGGGGCTGTACGCGCGTTTTCAGCCAATATGTCAGCGGGGCAAATACGCTCTGAGAATGGCTATATTTCAATGCGGGTTGAAAAACAAGCGTACCGTGGTAATGAATTTGAAAAGCTTCCTCTAATTTTACTCCCTGATGGCGCACAAGTCTTTTTAGGCGACGTTGCGACCATCAACGATGGCTTTGAAGAAGGCTTACAATACTCTAAATACAATGGTAAAAACTCACTCTCATTTGAAGTCAACGCGTCAAAAGATCAAGACATTACTAAAATTGCTAAAGTCCTCAAGCAATACCTTGCAGATAAAGCCGATACATTACCTGCGGGCGTAAAGTTAACCCCTATTGTTGATCTAACTTACTACCTTGAAGGTCGATTAGATATGATGATCGATAACATGGTATGGGGCGGCATTTTGGTTATGGTGGTACTCGCCTTATTTTTACCACTGCGCTTAGCTTTTTGGGTAATGATGGGTTTACCTGTGTCGTTCCTTGGCGCATTTTTGATGATGCCAGTGGGCTTTTTAGATGTCACAATTAACTTAGCATCGCTGTTTGCCTTTATATTAGTGCTAGGAATTGTCGTTGATGACGCGATAGTCGTAGGTGAATCTGCCAGTGCCGAAATAGAAAAGTACGGCCACAGTCTTGATAATGTTGTACGCGGCGTTAAACGCGTTGCTATGCCCGCCACTTTTGGTGTATTAACCACCATTGCAGCTTTTTTACCGCAAACTTTAGCTACAGGCCCAGGTGCTGCGTTTTCTAAAGCCATTGGTGGCGTTATTATTCTATGTTTGATTTTCTCGTTAATTGAGTCAAAACTTATTTTACCTGCGCATATTGCCGCAATGAATCCACGTAAACCAAACCCTAAAAATCCACTGCACCGCTTACGTAACGTAATGGATGGCGGATTAAGACGCTTTGTAGAAAATTATTACACACCGTTTATTAGTCGCTGTATTCATTATCGCTATACCGTTATTATTGGCTTTGTCTGTGTATTAATCGTCAGCGGCGGTATGTTTGCAGGTGGCCTCGTTAAGTTTGTTGCTAACCCTAAAATACCTCATGACTTTCCGCGTATTTCCGTCGAAATGAACTTAGCATCATCAGAGCAAGCAACACTAGAAACTGCGCGTAAAATTGAGCAAGTCATTATAAATGTTGATAATCAGCTTAAAGAACAATATGGCACTGCTATGGTTCGTGATTTATCAGTAAGCTTACGCGGTCGTACTAATGCCAGCATCATGGCGATATTGGTTGAGCCAGACCTACGCCCTATTGATACCTTTGCATTAAGTGCACTTTGGCGTGAACAAATGCCACCTCTGTCTGGTGTTAAAACATTAACCATTCAAGATAGCATTATGAATGGGGGCCGAGATGATGGCGATATTAGCTTCCGTCTTGAAGGTAAAAACGTTGATAAACTTAAAGAAGTTGCCGCAAAACTGAAAGAAAAACTTAATACATTGGAAGGCGTGGGTGATGTAAATGACTCAATGCAAAGTGCAACAGATGAAGTACAACTTGATTTAAAACCACTTGCTTACAGTATGGGATTAACCCTTGCTGATGTTGCTTCCCAAGTAAGCTTTAGCTACTACGGCCTTGAAGCACAGCGCATTCTTCGCGATGGCGAAGAGATTAAGGTGATGATCCGCTACCCTGAAGATGCCCGTAACTCAATCAGCGACATTGACAGTGTACGTATTGTTACGCCAAGTGGCGCGGAAGTACCGCTGGCTGAAGTCGCCGAAGTTAAATTAGTTGATGGTGTGAATAGCATTCGCCGTGAAAACTCTAAACGTACCATTAATGTGTGGGCATCTGTTGATACTGATCAAGTTGAACCGTTTGCCATCGCAGAGCAAATTCGCGATGAATATTTACCTTCATTATTAAAAAGTTACCCCGGTGTACAGAGCAGTGTTGCTGGACGTATTCAAGAAGAGATGGACAGCGTTGCAGAGCAAGTACGTGATTTTGCTTTATCAATGATGATTATTTTTGCACTTTTAGCAATTCCGCTACGATCATACTCGCAGCCATTAATTATTATGTCGGTGATACCGTTTGGTGTCATAGGTGCCATGTTTGGCCACATGGTACTGGGTATGACGATGAGTGGTTTGTCAATTTTCGGTATTATCGCGGTGGCCGGTGTGGTGGTAAATGACTCGCTGGTTATGGTTGATTTTGTAAATAAAGCGCGCGCTGATGGCGTTGCAATTAAAGATGCCGTAACTCAAGCAGGCGCACGACGCTTTAGAGCAATACTACTCACCTCTATCACTACATTTATTGGTGTAATGCCCATCATTATGGAAACCAGTCTACAAGCGAAGATTGTTATTCCGATGGCAGTGTCACTTGCGTTTGGCGTACTGTTTGCCACGGTTATCACTTTAATACTGATCCCATGCCAATACGTGGCGCTAGAAGATGCCAAACGAGTTATTCGTAAATGGCGTGGTAAAGAAGCGCTAGTCGATGGTCAACCTGTTGCAGTAACGCCAACCAATACATAAAATTTAACATCCCAACCAACTAGCCCGCACTGTTTACAGTGCGGGCTTTTTTATATTAATAATCACAACAACCGTGAATTTAGTACATAAAATCAACATTATAATTATTTACTTAGCACACAATCCACGCTACAAATAGACGATAAAACGAACTAAAAACAAATAAGGACGCACATGCTATCAAAACAACTCGTGTTACTTTACTCTTTTTTAATAGTATCCCTCGCATTATTCTCTGGTGCTACAAACGCCAATAATCAACAGCAAAAAATGGATTCTTTTATCCAAAAATACCATGACTTAAAACAGTTTAACGGCAATATTTTAGTGGCAAAACAAGGCAAAGTGATTTTTGAAAAAAGCTATGGTTATGCCAATTTTGAATGGGATATTAAACATACACCCAATACAAAATTTCGTATTGGCTCAATCACTAAGCAATTCACCGCAATGCTGACTTTACAACTAGTACAAGATGGTAAAATAGAGCTAGACAAACCCATCGCCACTTATTTACCCGATTACCGACCAGACACCGCGCAGCAAATTACCGTCAGGCAATTACTTAACCACACCTCTGGGCTTACTAATTACACTCAAGCTAACAACTTTCGCCAGAACTATAGCCGTAATCCGTATAGCGTAGATGAGTTCATTAAACTGCTATGCAGTGATGATTTACTCTTCGAACCCGGCAGTAAATTTCGCTACAGTAACTCAGGGTACTTTTTATTGGGCGCAATTATTGAAAAAGCATCAGGCAAAACGTATCAACAACTTTTGCAAACAAATATTTTAACGCCTCTTGGTATGAGCGACAGTGGTTATGACTCAAGTAGTAATATCATCAAATATCGCGCTAGTGGCTACAACAATAACTTAGATGGTTATACTAATACTGCTTATTTGGATATGTCGATCCCCTATGCGGCAGGCTCTATGTACTCGACTGCTCGTGATTTAGTTAAGTGGGATCAAGCACTTTACACAAATAAACTGCTCAATAATGAGCTAAAAAGTCAAATGTACACCACCTCAACACAACGTAATTACGCACTGGGTTGGGAAGTAAATCAATTAAAGACGCAAAAGTATGGCAAGCCACTAACTCAAATCCAACACGGAGGGGGGATTAATGGTTTTAATGCATTTATTAGTCGTATTGCTGAGGAGCAATTATTGGTGGTTATTTTAAATAATACTGGCGGAGCGCCATTAACTCCGATGGCCGAAGGATTATTAAATATTTATTATGACAAACCCTATAAAATCGCCACAGAAAATGTTGATAGCCAACTTATGTGGACTCCCTCTTGTCAACAACAAAAACTTTTAACACAAAGAAATAAATGCATACTTATGTACGAGCTCTAAACTGAGAAGCTATCTCTGGCTCTTTGATATTTACGCGAACTGGTTGT